>DATFXS010000584.1:0-9440 GCA_035315605.1 Polyangia bacterium | reverse complement strand
AGACGTTGTTCTGCCCGCAGCTGCCGCCGCCGTCGCAGGCGTCGCCGTCCGCCTTGCCGTTGCAAGACGTGACCGCGATTGTGTTCTGCGACGGCAAGGTCGGCACGTGCGCCTTGAAGGCGCGCCAGAACCCGGTGGCCTTGTTGATCGCGAAGCCGACGACGTCGTCGTTGTCGTTGATCGCCGTCGCCTGGCGGAGCTCCCAGCCCGCCGACGCGACCTCCGGATCGAGGAGATCGTTCAGGTCGGTGACGCCCGTTTCGTCGGTGTAGATCACCGCCCGCAGCGGCCAGAACGGCCACTGATCGTACTGCGAGCCGGCGATGTGTCCGGCGGCATTGATCGCCGCGGGAACCATGTAGAGCTGGGGGTACGTGAAGCCCGCGTCCGTGTCGTGGCCGAGGTCGATGATGTCGCCGGTCGCGGCGTCGATGCGGAACATCGCCGGCCGCCCGTCGTGCAACCCCCAACCGACCACCTGGCCGGCGTCGTTGATCGCCGTCGCCTGCTGGAGGTTCCAGGCCGCGTCGGCCGCAAGCAACGTGTTGAGGTTCGTCCACCCGTTCGTGGGGCTGTAAGCGGCAGCCGCGGCCGCACCGCCCGCGCTGACGGCACCGGCCATCACGCCGGCGTTGTTGATCGCCGCGACGGACGCCCAGGGAGAATGGCCCGGATCCTCGGGTGGAACCAAGACGTCGACGAAGCCCTGCTGGATGCGCCCCGCCACGCTTTGGAGGCCGGCGACCGGATAGCTGGTCTTATCCCGATAATAGAGGCGGATCTCGTCCGCGCCCATCGCGTTGGCGAACAGGGACAGCTCGTCGATCGCGCCCTTGAAGTCGGTGGTCGGATCGTCGGGCCGGCAACCGAGCGCCAGCCCGGGCGGACCATGGCTCAAGCTGGGGCTCGTCGCGTGCTCGCCGACCAGCACGCCGTTGACGTAGCCGATGATGGCGGTCGAGTCGGAAGTGATCGCCAGGTGCGTCCACTGGCCGAGCGGGATGTGCCCGGACGGAGGCAAGACCCCTGTGTTTCCACCGGCCCAGAGATCTCCGGTGATCGCGGCGGTGCCGTCGGCGTTGCAGACCAGCGACAGATCCGCGGCGTCCTCCGAGAAGCCCCAGTCGTCGCTCCGTCTCATCACGTTGCGCAGGCCGCCAGGGCACATGCTCGGATCCGGCTTCACCCAGGCCATGAGCGTGAGGCCGGCCGCCAGCCAGGGCTGCGTGTCCGCCGCAGGCGGGTTGCTGAGGCAGGTGTTGCCGTCGAGCAGGATCGCCTGGCCCCGGTGTCCGTCCGTCCAGACCGGGTTCGCCGGCGGGGGGAAGGCGCTCGGCCCGACGGCGTCCGAGGTGTCGCCGTCGAAATGCCAGACCGCGAGCGCGCCGGCGTCCGCCGCGAGCATGCCGACCACCGTCGAGATACCCGCGGGGCTGTCGTCGTTCATCGCGGTGGGCCTCATCCGCGTGGGGCTCGCCGGTGACGCGGGCAGCGGCAGCATCTGGAAGCTGTGGTCCGGGTGGTAGACGACCGGCCGCTCGAAGTCGGCGTTGGTGCTGTCGCCGGGGCCGCCGAACCCGAGCACGTCGCCGTGCTGGTTGATGCTGATGGCGTAGGCGGGACCGCCCGGCCACGGATTGTCGAGCGCCGCCTGGCCGGCCGCGTCCACGATGAACGGCGTTCCGGGTCCGCCGCCCGGGGGCAGGTTGGACCCCCGATTGGTGAACCCGACGACGGTTCCCGCGTCGTTGATTCCGCTCGCCTGGGTGGCGACGCCGACGTCGTTGGGATCGAACGGGAAGCTCGCCATCGGCCCGAAGAAGGTCGGGCGAACGTACCCGTTGATGAGCTGCGCGCGCCGCGCGGCCTGGACCTGCGCCGCCGTCAGCGTTGACGTGCGGCTCTCGGTCGCTGTCGACGCAATCTTGTCGGTGTCGCGCCCGCCGCAAGCGGCGAGCAGCGCGGCGGACAGGCAAAGGGTGACCCGTGACATACGGGCCCCAGCTCGGCGATCGCGTGAAGGTGATGGTCGATCGGATCGATTCATGGCAGGCGTCCTCGGCTTTCACCCCCTGACGCAGCCTTCGATTCGAGCGCGCGCACGTTTTTTTGCGCGCGAGGGCTGCGGATTTCTGCCCGCGACCGTCGCGCTCTCGCGGGGGCGAGATCGCTTGACGGTCCTGACTCGCACATGTGACCGTTGCGTCGTGAGGCCAAGGTGCTGGGCCCGCGCCGCGGGCGGGTCGGCCGGCGTCTGGCTGGTCGTGGCGGCCGTCGGCTGCGCTGGTTGTTACGACCCGGCCTTGAAGGATTGCACCGTCAGGTGCCGGTCCGGAACGGGTTGCCCGTCGCCTCTCACCTGCCAACCGAGCGGATTCTGCGCGCGGGACCTGACCTGCCCCCTGGCTCCTGGGAATGACGATGGTGGGCCTGACTCGTCGGCCAACGACGGGCCGGGACCCTCGCTGTGCGATCCTTTGCTGCCCTTTGGGCCGAGCGTCCTGGTCCGCGGGATCAATGCCGGCGTCGCCAGCGACAGAACGCCCCGGCTGTCCGCTGACGAGCTGACGCTCTACTTCGCGAGCGATCGGGGCGGCTCGACCCAGCTGTACGTCGCACAACGAGCCTCGCGTGCGGAGGATTTCGGTGCGCCGGCGCTCATCAGCGAGCTCGTCAGCCAGGGCGGCGGCAACCAATGCCCGTCCCTGACTCCGGACGCGCTCACGATGTACTTCGAGGGCACGCCGAATGGGTTCCAGATCTTCAAGAGCACCCGGGGCACATCGACGTCACACTGGTCGATGCCGATGCTCGTGAGGGCCGTGACCGACGTGCTGCCGGTGGTCGGCGGACCCTGGATCACACCGTCGGGCAACCTCTACTTCCATTCTTACCAGACGTCCACGCTCGGGACGGCCAGCCTCGAAATCTTTGTCGCACAGCCCGGAACGGACGACTTCGAAACGCCGCAGCCCGTGATGGACATCGACACCGACTACGACGAGCAACGTCCGGTCCTTTCGGGCGACGAGCTGACGATGTTCTACGCTTCCACCAGGCCTGACGGCGGCGCCCTGGGGAGCTCCGACATCTGGGTGGCCACGCGAGGATCCCGAGACGACAGCTTCGCCTCACCGACCAACGTGCACGAGCTGAACACCGCGGCCTACGAGACGCCCGGCTGGCTTTCGCCCGACGGCTGCCGCATCTACTTCGATCGCGCCGCCTCCGTTTCCCGAATCTACGTCGCCGAGCGGCCCGGGCCGGCGGGCACGGGTGATATCCAGGACGCCGCCGCCGCTCCTTAAGGCATGCCCGGGGGTTTCTGCGCGACGAAGAGTCGGGCCGGGAGGCCTCCGCCGGATCGCTGGAGGTAGAGCCGGCAGCCGTCTGGGGAGATCCAGGTGGGCCCGTCGTCTCGCCCGCTGCTCACTTCCTGAACGACCGATGGCGACCCGAAGTCATCATCGACGGAGCTCCGGGTCTCGATCCAGATGTCGTACCCCCCTTGCGCGTTGCCGCCGGGGTCTGGACGCGTGGAGGCGAAGTACATCGTCAGCTCGTCGTCGCTCACCGCGGGTTGGGCGTCCTCGGTCCCGCGGAAGGCGCCGGAGAGGTCGCGGATCCCGAGCGAGTCCGCCCGGAATATGTCGTGGAACGATCTCACGAGCTCGTGAAAGTAGAGCGCGCCTCCGGGGACGACGTACGGCGCGCCCACTTGGTTGGCCGGGCCCCCGTCGTTACCTCTGTCGATCGTGTCCACCGTCTTTGGGCGTCGCCAGGGTGACCCGAGCGTATCCCTGCTCGTTTGAAAAATCTGAAAGTCGCCGCTCCGCGAGCTCTCGAAAAACATCGTCAACCCGTCCGGGGTCAGCGTCGGGGACTGGGTCTCGCCCGCGCTGCTCGCCAGCTCGTCGATCAGCGTCGGCATTGCGAATGCGTCGGTCACCGTCGGGCGCGTCGCCGCGAAGAGCTCGAATCCGCCGTTGGCGGTGGCTCTGTCGCTGCCGAAGTAGATCGTCAGCTCGTCGCGAGAGAGCCGCGCGCTGGTGTCGTTGCCGCTGACCACGTTGATATCGCCTCCCGGGTCGAGACCGGGCACCAGGGTCGGTGGTCCGAACGGCTGGGAGGGATCACACGGGGGGAACGCGGGCGTCCCGTCCGGTGCCGTCTCCGCCGCAGCGTCATTCGACGCGCACGCGCTCGCCTGCGCGCAGTAGCCGCTCGCCCGGCACGTCAGCGGCGATGGGCAGCCGCGCTCGGGATCGCAGCGCACGGTGCAGTCTTGCAGCACCGGCCGGTAGCAGCTCACCGACACCAGCACGAGTGCCGCCAGGACGCTGTACCCGTCGGTTTCACGCGGGCTCAAAAGGTGCCTCCGTCGAGGTTCGCCAGCGGCGGGCGCGAGGCGAGGTAGATGCGTGTGCCGACGCCGTCGCCACGCATGAAATAGAGCCGGCAGCCGTCGGGCGATAGCCATCCGGGCGCGTCGAAATAGGCGGTGTTGAGCTCCTGCACCGCCACCGGAACCTCGAAGTCGTCCGTCTGCGACGTCCGCTTGGCGACGAAGATGTCCCCGTTGCGATCGCTTCTCGTCGACGTGAAGAAGATCGTCAGCTCGTCGTCGGACAGAACCGGCACCAGGTCGTCTTGCCCGAGGAGGTCGACGTTCCGGAGCGTCGACGGGGTGCTCCAGCGGCCGCCAGTGCGCTCGGTACGGAAGATGTCCTGGTGACCATCGACCCGGACGGATTGAAAATAGAGGACGTTCCCGGAGGGCATGATGAAGGGCCCACCACCGTCGACCGCCACGCCGTCGCTCACGCCCGGCACGAGCTGCGGCATCGACCAGTCATCTTGCTTCGTGGTCCTGGTCGAATAGAAGATGCTGACCATGCTCAACCTCGAGCTTTCAAAGTAAAGAGTCAGCTCGTCGGAGGGAAGGACGGGGCGAGCGTCCGCCGAGCCCGGGACGTTCGCGGCGAGACCAGGTACGGGCGACGCGGGCCCGAATGGCATCTGGAGCGAGGACCGGGTGGCCACGTATATGGCCCGCGCTCCTCCGCGGTCGCTGGCGAAGTACAGAGTTAGCTCATCGCGCGAGAGCCAGGGCGAGACATCGCCGTCCGTACTGTCAGCACCGTTCGCCACGGTCGCCAAGCCAAAGGGCTTGGTTTGATCGCATACCCCGCCGGCGTCGGGGGAACCCGACGGCGGACCATCGGAAGCCTCGACACCGCCATCCATGTTCCCGCCGTCCATCTTTGAGCCCGCGGCAGGGCACACGCGGCCCGGTGACGCGCAGAAACCGCTCGCCTGGCAAACGAGCGGGCTGGGGCAGTCCGGGTGCGACTGACACTTTACGGTGCAATCGCGTAGCGCGGGATCGTAGCAACCCGCGCACGCGGCCGCGATAGCAAGGAGTCGCACCGCATGGCGATGCATCTCTCTTGCCGGCGACCGTTGCTGGCGCTCCTCAGCGTCTGTCCGCTGGACTTCGTTTGATCCAACTGAGGTCGCCACGACCGATGCCAGATAATACTGTTGGTCTCGAGCCGCAGAGATGCTTTGCGCAACCGGCGAAGCGGCCAGACAGCCGCTTGGAAAGATCGTGTCGTCAAAAAACAACCGCTCGGGCGACCGTTGTACCGGCGTTGTACCGGACGGACAGAATCTTCAGCGCGTCGTCGTCGATCGCGGTGAAACGCCACGCATCGCCAAGTCCGCGGAATGAAACGGGGGCCAAAATTATGAGCCCGACGAGCTACCAGGCTGCTCCACCCCGCATCACGTACGAAAGCCGGGGAAAGTTGCATCAAGTCGCGGCGCGCGTCAAGGACCGTTCGTCAGTCTTCTCACCGACGCGCGGGCGGGCGATACTAGGCGGCCATGAGCAGTACCTTGGGCAAGCTTGAGGCACGCGCGACGTCCATGATCTCGAAGCCGGTCCTTGGGCTGGCGCTGGCCGCCGCCTTCGCCGCGGCGTGCGCGGGCGGGACGTCCTCGATGCCCGGTACGGGCGGCAGCGGTGGATCGTCGGCGGGGATGGCCGGCAATTCCGCAGGGGGCGGAAACGGCGGCAACGCGGCCGGCGGAACTTCGGGCGGCGGCACCAGCGGCGCCGCCGGCAACAGCGGCAGCGGCGGCAGCGCGACCGGGACCGGCGGCTCGACCGGCGGCAGCACCGGCAGCGGCGGCAACTCGACCGGCGGCTCCGGCGGCGGCGCGGCCGGCTCTTCGGGCGGCAACGTCGGCTCCGGCGGCAGCGCGACAGGCGGCACCGCCGGCGGCGCCCAGGCGGGCCGCGGCGGCAGCAGCGCCGGCTCGGGCGGCGCGAGCGCTGGCTCGGGCGGTCGCGGCGGCAGCGGCACCGGCGGCACGACCGGCACCGGCGGTACGACCGGCTCCGGCGGCACGACCGGCACCGGCGGCGCGGGCGGCGGGGCCAGCGGCTGTTCTTGCCCGTCGAACGCCACCTTCTGCAACGACTTCGAGACGAACGCCCTCCCCGCGGGCGCCGTCTACATGGTCAACGCTGCGCCCGGCGACTGGAGCCGCGACTTCGCGGTCGACGCCACCCAGCACAAGTGCGGCAGCTCGTCGCTGCGCGTGAAGTCGGGCTCGGGCGAAACCGGGACTTCGGGAAGCCAGTACCAGATGCTAGCCGTGCCGGTTCCGACGGGCGCTTTCTGGGTCCGGTTCTGGATCGAGAGCGATGCGGAGATCGGTGGCTCGCATCCTCACAACGCGTTCGCAGGAACGAGCCCGACGGCGACGCCCAATGACCCGTTAGACTCATTCGCTGAGGACGTCGGCGTCTCGTTCCACACACTGGATTCGGATGTGACCTGGCCGGCTGGTTACGGGCGAATTCCGAACACAGGCAACACGAACCCTTACACCCTACCCGCAATGACCTGGGCGTGCGTTGAAGTTTCGTATGATCTGGCTAGCAGGCATCAGCAGCTCTACATCAACGGTGCCCTTTTGATCGATGCCACCAATTACCCGCCCATGGCGTCATACTCGGGGACCTTTGGAATGTTTAAGTTCGGGTTCGACTCATTCAACGGCCCGCCCCGCAAGCTATGGTACGACAGCGTCGCCGTCGCACCGACGCGCATCGGCGGCTGCAACTAGCGGCGCTATTTCGCCAATTTCCAGACCGTGCAAGCGGCGGTGCTGTTGTAGAGACCGCTTTGAGCGAATAGGTAGACGGCAGCGCTGTCGAGCCCGACGTCGTAAATCGAATCGACAGCACGCTTGGGCAGCGTCTTCAGCGTCATAGCGCAGGTCGAGATCTGGCAGGTATTCGCCGCGCCATTGGCTGCCCAGTACATCGAATTATCGTCGACGGCGAAGTTCCCATCAGTGCCTGGGTTCAAGTCAGTCACGATCAGAGGCGCCGGACTACCGACATCGCCACTCGGAAGGGGAACTGAGCCGATGGCGCTTCCGTCGTACACAAAGAGGGACGTGCTGTTTGCGCCCAAAATTGTGAGGGGCGTTGCGGCGGCCGTCACGCTCACGGTTGATCCACCAGCGATGGGTATCCGGTTGATGCCATTGCCGGCTGCAAAGTAGATGCCCCCCTGACTGTAGAACAAGCGCCCGCCGCTCGATCCAGACGCCAGAGCTCCTCCAGGGACGTCGCCGCCGCCCACCGTCCCTACCGTCGACCCACTCACGAATCGGGATGGCGTGTAATCGACCCAGACGATCTTGTGGTCCGCTTGATCGACGGCGAAGAACTGCGTGTATTGCCCGCCAATGGGCGCCGCGGTCGCGTCACAGCTCGACGTCATGCAGTACGAAAGCTGAATGGTCGCGAGGGTGCGAACGAAAAAGACTCGATCGCCGTCCTCAGCAACCAGCGTGTTGATGAACGCGGACGACGCAAAGCCAGGCATCGCGAACGGCTTCAGGTCGCTGCCGTCCTTGCTCGCGCGGCCGACGTAACCTAGATCCGTAGTGACGTACAAGGCCTGCGCGCCAACGTACATGACCATAGGATTTCCGATGTACTGCGCGATGAGTACCGGCTGGCATCGCCCGCCCACACAGGTGCCGCCGAGGCAGTCCTTGGCGCATGTCCCGCAATTCTTGCCGTCCGACGTCAGGTCGACGCAGGCGTTCGATGCCGCGCAGAGCGTCGGGTACGTCGCATCGCACGAGATGCGGCACTCGCCGTTCACGCAGGCGGCCGTGCCGGTCGCAGCTCCGGTCGACGGCGCTGGGAGCCCGCAGGGCAGCTGGCCTGATTCATGTCGGACGTGGCGTCACTCGCGTCTCCGGAATTTCCGCCGCTCGACCCTCCGATACCACCAGAACCGCCTCCGCTCGCGTCGGGGAAGGGGGCCGTTCTCAGCCCTTTGAAGCAGCCCGCCAGGCAGGCGGCGACGCCGAGACACACCGCGGCCGACCACATTCCGCTATCGAACGTCCGGCGTTGCATGGCCCTCCCTCTCTCTTCGGCAACGACCGGCGCGGGTTGCGCGCAAAACCGATCAGGGCGCCGGCGGCGGCGCGGCGGTCGTCGCGGCGGCGCTGGTGTACTTCGCGACCATGCGGCCGAGGCGCGGGACCGCAGCCTCGACGTTCTTCTTGCCGGTCGGGCGCAGCTTCTCGTACGCCTTCTTGACGCCCTGGTTCTTGGCGCGCGCGGCGCGGGCGTCGCTGATCGACAGCAGCGCGTCCGCGACCTCGCCGGCGCGCGCGTTCATCAGCGCGCCCACTGGCTCGTTCTTCGCCTGCGCGTCCGCCCAGAACGGCTCCAGCTTGCCGACGAAATCGTCCAGCATGTGATCGATCGCCTCGCTGATGAAGCCCGGCTTCACCGCCTTCACGACCGCGTAGGCCGCTTTGATCGCCAGCCCCGAGAGGCCGCCCTTCGAATCGACCTCTTCCTGGACCAGCGTCACGCAATCGGAAACGACCTTCGGGCGATTGCCCGGAACCAAAAGAATCTCTTTGAGCGTCGGCATGGCGGGGAATCTACACCACCACGCCCCGGCGTGGTACGCATGGCCCGATGGGCCGGGTTCTTCCGTCGCCTCGCACGGCGCTCGCGGTGCTGACCGGGCTCAACTTCCTCAATTACCTGGATCGGTACATCCCGGCCGCCGTGCTGAAGCCGATGTCCGCCGAGCTGCACATGTCGGGCGCGAAGGCGGGATCGCTGCAGTTCGCGTTCATCCTCACCTTCGCGATCGTCGCGCCGCTGTTCGGCTGGCTGGGCGACCGCCGCACCCGCTTCTCGCTGGCCGCGATCGGCGTCTTCATCTGGAGCGCCGCGACCTTCGCGTCGGGGCTGGCCACGAGCTATCCGCTGCTGCTGCTGGCCCGCGGGCTGACCGCCGTGGGCGAGGCCAGTTACACGGTCGTCACGCCGTCGTTGATATCCGACTATTTTCCGGCCGATCGGCGCGGGCGGGCGCTCG
>DATFXS010000583.1:0-8442 GCA_035315605.1 Polyangia bacterium | reverse complement strand
GCCTCGCTCGACTGGCCGCGCTGGGAGGGCTTCACCCAGCCGGACGGACCTTACGCGCAGGACTACAAGCCGGCGCCGCTCGCCTTTCTCGCGCAGCTCAATCTGGCGGAGGTCCCGGACGGCAGCGGGCTGCTGCCCGAGACGGGCTGGCTCTGTTTCTTCTACGAGGCCGATCAACAGCCGTGGGGCTTCGACCCTCGCCACCCGGGAAGCTTCCAGGTGATCTACTTCGACGGTGATCCGAGGACGCTCGTTCGCCGCGCCTTGCCCGACGGCCTCGGCGACTACGCGCGGTTCGAGCCGGCGCTGGTGACGAGCACGCTGACGGCCACCCTGCCACCCTCGTTGTCCGTGCGCGCCGTGAAGCTGCCCGACGACGCCGACCAGGCTTACGATCGACTGGTGACGGCGCTGGCGAACGAGGACGGCGTCACCCACCATCGTCTCCTCGGCTGGCCCAATCAGGTTCAGCGCGCGATGGAGCGCGAGTGCCAGCTGGTGTCGCATGGGTATTTCCTCGGCGACGCGAACCTGCGCCGAGACGAGCGGGTCGAGCAACTCGAGGCCACGGCGTCCGACTGGACCTTGCTTCTTCAGGTCGACACCGACGAGGAAGGCCCCGGGTGGATCTGGGGCGACGTCGGCTACATCTACTTCTGGATCCGAAAACAGGATCTGACCGCGCGCCGCTTCGGCCAGGCGTGGCTGATCCTGCAGTGTTACTGAGCCAGACGAGCGGCTCTGATCCCCTCGCCCCGCGAAGCGGAGAGAGGGTTAGGGTGAGGGGTCGTCGCGTAGGACCGCGCCGATCGACTCGAGGACAGCGGTCAGCTCCCGAAAGACCAGATCCGTCGGAAAGCGGAGGACGACGATTCCCTGACGGACCACGAAGGCCGTCCGCCTTTCGGTCGAGGATGAACGGACCGCACGGGTGCTGACGGCGGAATTTGAGGCCGTCGAAACGTCGGTCACGAAGGTGCTTCCAGAGGAGGAGCTCGGCATCCTGCCGTTGCGACGTAAGGAACGACTGCGGACGATCGACGATTCGGATGCGGGCGTCATCGGACGCACCCGGGAATTCGTTGCGTCGGGACTTGCGGTGGCCCCTCACCCTAACCCTCTCCCCGCTTCGCGGGGCGAGGGGATCTGAACGGATCTCTTCGTCTAGCCGCTGTTGCGGAGGCCGGCGGCGACGCCGTTGATGGTGAGGTGGACGGCGCGGCGCAGCTCTTCGGCATCGCCCCTGCCGGAGCGCAGGCGGCGCAGGAGGTCGACCTGGAGGTGGCTGAGCGGATCGATGTAGGGGATCCGGTTGCGCAGGCTGCGCGCCAGCGACGGGTTGGTCTCGAGCAGCACCTTGGTCCCCGTGATCGCGAAGAACGCCGCCAGCGTGTCGTCGTGCTCGCGCGCGATCCGATCGAAGACCGACTTGCGCAGCTTGCGATCGGGGACCAGCGTCGCGTAGCGGGCGGCGATGCCCATGTCCATCTTCGCCAGGACCATGTCCAGGCGATCGACCAGCGTGCGGAAGAACGGCCAGCGCGCGTACATCGCGCGCAGGGTCGCGAGCCGCCGCTTGCGCGTCGCACTGCCTTTGCCGAGGTACGCCTTGACCGCCGCGCCGAAACCGTAGAAGCCCGGGATCGCCTGGCGCGACTGCCCCCAGCTGAACACCCACGGGATCGCGCGCAGATCCTCGATCCGGTCCGAGGCCCGGCGGCTGGCGGGGCGGCTGCCGATGTTGAGCGCGCCGATCTCGTTGATCGGCGTCGAGGCGCGGAAGTAGTCGATGAAACCGGGCGTCTCGTAGACCAGCCCGCGGTAGGCGGCGAACGCGTGGGCGGACAGCTCTTCCAGCGCCTCGGTGAACGGCTCCTCGTCCTTGCCGAGATCGGCGCCGTCCAGCAGCGTCGCCTCCATGGTCGCCGCGACCAGCGTGGCGAGGTTGCGCCGGCCGATCACCGGGTCGGAGTACTTGCTCGCGATCGTCTCGCCCTGCTCGGTCAGGCGCAGCTGGCCGTTGACGCTGCCGCGCGGCTGCGCCAGGACGGCGCGGTAACTGGGACCGCCGCCCCGCCCCACCGTGCCACCCCGGCCGTGAAACAGGCGCAGGCCGACCTGGTGCCGCTGGCAGGTCTGCACGATCGAAAGCTCCGCCTTGTACAGCTCCCAGTTGGAGGTCAGGAAGCCGCCGTCCTTGTTGCTGTCCGAATAGCCGAGCATCACCTCCTGCAAATCGCCGCGGCTCTCGAGCAGCTTGCGGTAGGTGCCGAGCGAGAACAGCTGGTCGAGCACGCCGCCGCAGCGCCGCAGATCCTCGATCGTTTCGAAGAGCGGGATGATGGCCAGCGCGCAGGACGGCTCCTCGCCGGGCACCAGCAGGCCCACCTCCTTGAGCAGCAGCGCCACCTCCAGAAGGTCGCTGGGCGCGGCCGTCATCGAGATGACGTAGTTCGGAATCGCGCGGTCGCCGAAGCGGGCGCGCACGCGCGCGGTCGCCGCCAGCGTGGCCAGCGCCTGCGCCGTCTCTTCGCCGTACGTGACGTGCGGCGAGACGAGCGGCCGCGCCGTGCCGAGCTCGCGCAGCAGCAGCGCCTGGCGTTCGGCCTCGGCGAGCGTCTCGTAACCCCGGCGGCCGGTGGCGCGCGCCAGCAATTCGGAGACGACGCGTTCGTGGACCTCGCTGTGCTGGCGCAGGTCCAGGGGGCACAGGTGAAACCCGAAGACGTCGACGTCGCGGATCAGGCTGCGTAGCCTCCCGTCCGCCGCCAGCCCGGCGCCGTCGTCGGTCAGCGCCGTACCGATCACGCCGAGATCGGCCGCCAGCTCGGCCGCGTTCGCGTAGGGACGGGCCGGCGCGACGGCCGGTTCGACCTCGCCCGCGTCGACGTTCAACGCGCGCGCCGTCGCCGCCACGCGCGCGTAGATGCCGACCAGCGCCCGCCGGTAGGGCTCCTCGTCGCGGCTGGTGCCGCGGTCGGGTGAACGCCCGGCCAGCGCCTGCAGCTCCGGCGACGTCGCCGCGTAACGGGTGGAGAGCGACAGCTCGGCGCCCAGCGCGTGGATCTCGCCCAGGTAGCGCGCGAAGGCGACCGCAGCCTGCCGCTCGGCCGCGTGCTCGGTCACCTCGGCGGTGACGTGCGGGTTGCCGTCGCGGTCGCCGCCGATCCAGCTCGCGACCCGCAGAAACGGCGCCAGGCGCGTCCCCGGGCCGAGGCCGTCCTCGATCTCCGCGTACAGCAGCGGGATCGCGTCCAGGAACGTGGAGCGGAAGTAGGTGAGCCCGTTCTCGATCTCGTCGGCGACCGTCGGCTTGGCCAGGCGCAGCTCGTTGGTCTTCCAGAGGATCAGCACCTCCCGTCGCAGCGCCCGCTCGATCTCGCCGGCCGGCTGCGTCCCGCGCGCCGCCAGCAGATCGATCACCGCCCGGTGGCGATCGAGGACGCTCTTCCGCTGGACCTCGGTCGGGTGGGCGGTCAGGACCGGCTCGACCCGCGCGCGCTCGAAGAACGAAATGATCTTCCGGTTGGGCACGCGCGCGGCGCGCAGCCGCCCGAGCGCGATCGCGATGCTCCCCTCGCCTTCCGGCGCCTGGTGGCCGTGGTGATCCTCGGCGGCGTTGGCCAGGTGATGGAAGTAGCTGAACGCGCGCACGACGTTCGTCGCGTGGGCCGGGCCGAGGCGCTCGATGGTCTTTTCGAGGTGCTCGCGGCTCGCGGCGTCGTGCTCCTTCCGGTAGCGGATCGCGGTGAGCCGGATCCGCTCCACCAGATCGAACACCTCGGTCCCCGCCTGCTCGCGAATCGTGTCGCCCAGCAGGCGTCCCAGGAAGCGGATGTCCTCGCGCAGGTCGACGTCGGCGTCGGAGCGTCGTGATCGGTTCCGCCTGGTTGCCACGCCCCGCGCATCCTAGCGCGCTGGCGCGCGCCTTGCTGAGTCCCTTCGGCACAGCGGAACGAAACGCTGCACACGAGGCTCATTTTCCAGTCCGAACGCAGAAAGGTGAAGCCAATGCGCGCGCAAACGCTCGACGCCACGGAAACGAACTCTCCGTTGAACAGTCAGTCTGATTTGAACAATGAGTCCAATCTGAACAATCTGTCCAACGACAAGCCGGCCAGGCGGCCGGGTCGGCTCGAGCTGCTCGACGCCGTGGCGGCGATGGACGTTCCCTTCGTGCAACACGAGATCGCGCACCGGCCGGTCCTGTTCGTCAACGATCCGGAGCTGATCGCGCAGGTGCTGCACGCGCACGCCGCCTCGTTCGAGAAATCCGAATTCCAGAAGCGCGTGATGGGCGTGGCGGAAGGGTCGGAGACGGGGCTGGGCAACGGGATGCTCACCAGCTCGAACGCCGTGAACAAGGCGCAGCGCAAGCTGATGGGGCGGATCTTTTCGCCCGCGGCGATGCGGCGGCATGTCCACGAAGTGGCGGCGCTGGCGACGGCAGAACGCGATCGGTGGGCGGACGGGGCGATCGTCGAGCTGGGCGAGGCGTTCATGCGGCTTTCGACGCGCGTCGTGGCGCGGACCTTGTTTTCGTGGGACCTCGGCTCCGACGAGGAACGGATCGTCGACGATCTGGCGCTGATCGGCAGCCTGCTCGGCCGCTCGGCCGCGCAGCGGCGCGCGGGCTGGGAGGATCCGACCGTCATCGAGCGGGCCGGCGCGTTCATCGAGGAGCGGCTGATGGCGAAGGTGGCCGAGCGGCGGAGCGCCGGTATGCCCGACGGCTATGCGGCCGACGTGATCGACCTGCTGCTACACGCGCAGGCCGAAGGGACCGCCGACGGCGAGTACGTCGTGACGGATCGGCAGATCCGCGATGATCTGGTGACCCTGTTCATCACGGGCGCGGAGAATCCGCGCAACGCGCTGACCTGGACGCTGTACCTGCTGGGGCGCCATCCCGAGGCAGCGCAGCAGATCCGCGACGAGGTCCGGGCCGCAGGCGCCGACACCGCCGACATCACGCTGGATACGCTGCAGCGCCTGCCTTACACGCTGCAGGTGTTCAAGGAGGCGCTCCGCCTGTATCCGCCGGGGTACGCCTTCGGCCGCCGCGCGATCGCGGATGTGCGCATCGGGACGATCGACGTCGCCGCCGGCACCGAGGTGGTCGTCAGCCCCTATGCCTTGCATCGCCGCGCCTCCTTGTTCGAGCGCCCGCTCGAGTTCGATCCGTCCCGGTTCGACAAGAGCCGCGAGTCGCAGCGCCACCAGTGCGCGTTTCTGCCGTTCGGCGTCGGACCGCGCGGCTGCATCGGCGGCGGGTTCGCGCTGATGGAGGGCCATACGATCCTGGCGACGCTGCTGGGCAGTCTGCAGTTCGTCCTGGTCTCGAACGCAGCCGTGCTCCCGGAACCGCGCATGACACTGCGTCCGGGGGGACCGGTGCCGGTCGTCGTCCGGAGGGAGGTGGCGCGTGGCTAGGGCGGCCGCAAAGACCAAGGCCGTGCCGGAAGACGAGGGCAGCCCCCTGGAACGCGACGCCCACCTCGGCGACGACTTCCAGGCCCCGCCCGGCGCGCTTCCGTCGCGCCCCTCGGAGATCCTGCTGACCGGCGTGACCGGCTTCCTCGGCGGCGAGATCGCGGCGGCGCTGCTGCGATCGACGGCGGCGCGCCTGCACTGCGTGGTGCGCGGCCGGTCCGATCGGCCGGCCCACGAGCGCCTGGAACGCATCCGCCGGCGGCTGGAAGCGGATCCGGCGCGCCTGGTGCTGGTGGACGCCGATCTCACCGAGAGCTCGCTGGCGGCGCACCACGCGCTCGCCCACCGCGTCGACACCGTGGTGCATTGCGCGGCGGCCGTGAACCTGTTTGCGCCATACGCGGACCTGCGCGCGACGAACGTTCTCGGAACGCGCGCCGTGCTGGAGCTGGCGACGCGGGGCGCGCCCAAGGCCATTCACTTCGTCTCGACGGTGGGCGTGTTTCTGTCGCCGCGCTACCGGGGCGCCACCGTGTTCGAGGACGCGGTCGTCGAGGGCGCGGAGGGGCTGCGCAACGGCTACGCGTCGTCGAAGTGGGTCGCGGACACGATGATGTCGCGGGCCCGCGCGCGCGGGTTCGCCGTCAACATCTACCGCCCGGCCTTCGTGGGCTGGCATTCCCGCACCGGCCGCGCCGGCGTGCACGACGTCGTCGCGCTGTTGCTGCTGTCCTCGTTCGGCGCCGGCTGCGCGCCGCAGCTGGACCTGCAGATCAACTCGACGCCGGTCGACGACGTCGCTGACACCGTGGCGCGGATGGCTGCTGCGCGGCCGGTGCGCAGCGCGACGTACCACGTGGTAAACCGCAACGCCGTCCGCTTCGTCGATCTCGCCGTCCTGGCGGGCCTTCGGATCGCCCCGCTCGACGAATGGGAGGCCGCGGTCTGCAAGCGCACGCCGCAGCTGGCGAAGCTTGCGGCGCTGGTCCGCCGCTCTCAATCGGATCTGACGTCCGGCGCCGACGAGCTTCACTTCGCGCACAACCGGACTTACGACGATCGGCGGCTGAAAGAGGCGCTGGGGGCGGCATACCGGGCGCCCCACCCCGCCAACGCGGATTACGTCGCCCGCTTCGTGTCGGCGATGCGCAGCGGCTGAGCGCGACCGCCGATCACAATCCGAGGATCTGCCGCGTATCGAACACCTGCAGAAAGCCGGCCGAAAAGCGTCCGGGCATCCCGGCGTGCGTCACCGTCCCGTCTTGCAGCGGCACCGCCCAGTCGAATCGGATCACCGTCGAGTTGAGCTGCGGAATCAACCAGCGCAGCCCGATCCCGACGTCGTTGCGCGGCTGCAGATCGGCGAACGACGGCGCCGCGTGGCCGACATCGTAGAACGCCAGCGCCCCGAAACGCTGCGAGAAGATCGCGAGCGGCACGGTCCGGATCTCGAGGTGCCCGACGAAGGCCGTCGTCCCCAGGAACTCGCCGATCGCGTAGCCGCGCATTCCGTTCGACCCGCCCAGGCTGAACGGCGTGTGCTGCGTATCTGCCTCTTTCGACGCGACGTCCGCCCCGGCGACGATCCGGAACATCCGATCCACGAGCGGCGAGGCCAGGTAGAGGACCGCGGTCCCCAGCTGATCGATCCACTGTCCGTCGTCGTGCCGCAGGCGCGCCGACGCGGCCAGAGACAGCGATCCGTAGCCTCCCCCCGGCGCGGCGGCGAACCCGCCCGTCACGGCGAGGCCCAGCGCGCGGAACGTCGCCCCCAGCTCGGGCAAACCCTCGGAGACGCGCGCCCGAAAGAAAGGACCGAGCTGGCGGTTCTCGCGCAGGTCGAACGTGTCGAGATCGCGCAGCACCGCGTACACGGGCGTGAACATCTCGTAGCGGGCGTACGGCTCCGAACGCTGCTCGTTGATCGGCGTCCACTGGGCGAGGAACAGCTGCGCCTGCATCGCATCGCCGGGGAAATCCGGCAGCACCTCGGCGCTGCGCCGGTCCGCCAGGTACCCGAGGGTTGCGCGCTGAATGACGGCGCGGCCTGACTGGCGCACGGCGCTGGCGTCGACTGTCAGCACCTTCTGCCGGTATTCGTAAGGAAGCGCGTCGTTCTGCGGCGTCCCCTCGAGATCGACCAGCCGGACGCTGTTGCCGCGGAACCCGCGAATGACGGTGCTGGCGTGGATGACGTCGACGCCGGCCCCCCACGGGGTCGCCAGCGAGTAGAGCGGATAGCGCAGCGAAACCACCTGGCTGTTGCCTTCGTAGGCTCCGGTCTCGCGCGAGGTGTAGAAGTTGACCTGCGTCCAGAGCGTCAGGCGCGTACCCGCGATGTTCGGATCGTAGTACGTCGGGCCGTAGTAGTACCGGCCCTGATCCATGTTGAACCCGACGGAGAGGAATTTGCGCCAGCCGAACAGGTTGTTCTCCGACAGCGACGTCTCGAGCAGCGTCAGCGCGTTTCCCTGGTACTCGAAGTTGGTGTTGAAGCGCAGGCTCCAGACGTCGCGGGTCACCACCAGGAGGTCGACCTGCCCGGGCGTCGGCGAGACGAGAGGCAGGATGACGATGACGCTGGACAGCTCCGGCTGGCCGACGGGGCGGTTGTTGATGACGATGGGAGGCGGCACCTGCAGGTTGCGCGTGGTCTCCTCGACCAGCGCCTGATCGTAGGTCTGGCCCGGCCTGAGCAGCAGCTCGCGCTCGAGAATGTAGGACCGCGTCGTGCGGTGGAAGATGTTGAACAGCTGGAAGTACCAGTCGCGTTGCGAGAAGACGTCCTCGTTGACGACGAACACCCTGCCGATCGTCTTGCCCTGCGGCGCCAGGTCGATCAGGGGCTGCCCGAGCGTCTTCATCGCGTCGTCGACCGACTCCTGCTCGAGCCGGCCGAGCGGGCGCGGCCTGTTGCCACCCGGCGCCGGCGCCCCCGCCGCCGGCGTGGCCTCGATCTGCGCGACGGCCGGCCGCGCGACGAGCAGCAACGCCAGCAATGCAACGAAC
>DATFXS010000582.1:0-4057 GCA_035315605.1 Polyangia bacterium | reverse complement strand
GGTACGTAAGATCCGAGAGATCCGCGGCAAGTGCTCTCAACGTCGCGGGGCGACGCAGGTGGCGCAATCACGGTTGCGCGCCGGCGGCGACCCAGGCCTTGATGCGGGCGATGATCGGCTTGGGCAGCCACTTGCGGGGCGGCATGGACGGGCGGTCGCGATGTTCGATCTTGGCGATCAGCATGCTCTTCTTCGCGTCGCCCGCGATCACGGCAGGACCGCTGTCGCCGCCCCGCATCAGGTTGTCGTAGTTATCCAGCCGCAGCCCGCCGTGCTGCTCCTTTTCGCCGTGGCAGAACTCGCAGTAGCGGCCGAGCGCGGGCATCACGTCGCGCGCGAACGTCGGCGGCTCTTCCGGCTCGGCCGCAGCCTCCTTCTTGCTGGCGGCGGCCGCGACCGCGCCCACCAGGAGCAGGGCCACGACTGAGGCGATGGTGAGGCGGCGGCGCATTCGGATGGTATGACGATGGAACGTCGAGCTTTCTTGCAATTCCGATCCCACTCCCTTAGGGTCCAGGGAACTTATCGCGATGGCGTCTCGTCAGCTCGATCTTCTCGCAGCCGACGCCAAAACCGCCAAGAAACCCAAAGCGGGCAAGGCGGGTGGCGGGTCCGGTCGTGGTGGCAAAAAAGGGGGTGGGGGCGGGGACGACACGCCGCCGCCCCCGGCCGACGCGTCGCTCGCCGCGGAGGCGCAGCGCCGCTACCTGAACTATGCGGTCAGCGTCATCACGTCGCGCGCGCTGCCCGACGTGCGCGACGGCTTGAAGCCGGTCCAGCGCCGGATTCTTTATTCAATGTACGCCAACCTGCACCTCTACCCGGACAGCAAGCACCGGAAGAGCGCGACCATCGTCGGCGACGTCCTGGGTAAGTTCCATCCCCACGGCGACACGTCTTGCTACGACGCGATGGTGCGGATGGCGCAGCCGTTCTCGATGCGCGAGACGCTGGTCGACGGCCACGGCAACTTCGGCTCGCTGGACGGCGATCCCCCCGCCGCCTACCGCTACACCGAGGCGCGCCTGGCGCCGCTGGCGATCGAGCTCTTGGACGAGATCAAGCAGGGGACGGTCGACTTCCGGCCGAACTTCGACGGCACCACCGAGGAGCCGATCGTCCTGCCCGCGAAGATCCCCCACCTGCTGGTCAACGGCTGCACCGGCATCGCGGTCGGCATGGCGACCAACATCCCGCCCCACAACCTCGGCGAGGTGTGCGAGGCGGCGGTGGCGCTGATCGACGACAAGAAGCTGGAGACCAAGGACCTCTTGAAGTTCATCAAGGGGCCCGACTTTCCGACCGGCGGCCAGATCACCAACAGCAAGAAAGAGCTGCGAGACATCTACGAGACGGGGCAGGGGGGCGTCCACCTGCGCGGCGAGTGGAAGACCGAATCGGGCGGGAAGGGCGGCGGCGACAAAGTAATCGTCACGTCGATCCCGTTCGCGCTGCAGAAGTCGACCGTCATCGAGCGGATCGCCGAGGTGATCATCGGCAAGAAGCTGCCGATGCTGGTCGACGTCCGCGACGAATCGACCGACGACGTCCGCATCGTGCTGGAGCTGAAGCAGGGCGCTGACCCGAACCTGGTGATGGCGTACCTGTTCAAGCACACGCCCCTGGAGACCGGGTTCCACGTCAACCTGACCTGCCTGGTCCCGACCGACAACAAGGAGATCGCGGGGCCGCTGCGCGTCGATCTCGCGGCGATGCTGCGCGAGTTCATCGAATTCCGCCAGGAGACGGTGCGGCGGCGCTTCGAGTTCGAGCTCGCCGAGCTGCAGAAGCGGATCCACATCCTGGAAGGGTTCGCGAAGATCTTCGACGCGCTGGACGAGGCGGTGAAGATCATCCGCAAGTCGGACGGCAAGGCAGACGCCGCCGTCAAGCTGTCCGCCCGCTTCAAGCTGTCCGACCTGCAGACCGACGCGATCCTCGAGCTGAAGCTCTACAAGCTGGCGCGCCTGGAGATCCAGGCGATCCTCGATGAGCTGAAGGAGAAGCGGGCGCGCGCCAGGGAGATCCAGGCGATCCTCGACGACAAGCGCAAGCTGATGCGCGTGGTGCGCGGCGAGATCGCCGAGGTGGCCGCGCGCTTCCCCGACAAGCGCCGCACCAAGATCGGGGGCGGGGGCGGCGAGGACATGGAGTTCGTCGCCGAGGACTTCATCGTCGACGAGCAGGTGACCGCGATCGTGACCCGCGACGGCTGGATGAAGCGCGTGCGCGAGGTGAAGGACCTGTCGGCGACGCGGCTGCGCGACGGTGACGCGATCCTGGCGGTGATCCGCGGCTCGACGAAGGAGCCGATGGTGGTGTTCTCGAACCTCGGCTACGCGTACGTGCTGCGCATCAACGACGTCCCGGCGTCGACCGGCTACGGCGAGCCGGTCCAGAAGTTGTTCAACTTCCGTGACGGCGAGCGGGTCGTCGGCGCGCTGCCGATGAGCCCGACCGAGACGCCCAAGGGGGCGCTGGCGGCGGCGGTCAGCAAGCGCGGCTTCGGCATGCGCGTCGGCCTCGAACCGCACCGCGAGCTGTCCACGCGTGCTGGGCGCCGCTTCGCCAAGCCGGCCGACGGCGACGAGATCGTCGGCGTGGCGCGCGTGGTCGAACCGAAGGACGTCCTGTGCGTCGTCACCAGCGACGCGCGCGCGCTGATCTGCAAGGTCGACGAGCTGCCCGAGCTGGCCAACCCGGGCCGCGGCGTCACCGTCATCAAGGCGGGCTCCGAGGCGGTGGTCGGCTTCGGCGTCGGGCGCGCCAAGGACAAGGACGTCATCATCGCCGAGACCGACGACGGCAAGGAGCTGCCGGTCGGGCCGGGGCGCTTCCACGTCACCTCGCGCGCCGGCAAGGGGCACGCCCTGAAGCGCAAGACGAAGATCGTGCGCGTGACGTCGGCCGAGCCGCTGGCGGCCCCGCCGCCGCCCACCCTCCTCAACTGACATGGACATGGCATCCGCTTCATACACGTCCGAACACATCACGGTCCTGGAGGGCCTTGAGCCCGTCCGCCGCCGCCCCGGCATGTACATCGGCGGCACCGACGCCAAGGGCTACCACCACCTGCTCTGGGAGATCGTCGACAACTCCGTCGACGAGGTGATCAATGGCTATGGCTCGCGCATCGAGGTGACGCTGCACAAGGACGGCAAGTCCGTCACCGTCGACGACGACGGCCGCGGCATCCCCGTCGACATCAAGAAGCAGCACAAGAAGTCGGCGCTGGAGCTGGTGCTGACGACGCTGCACGCGGGCGGCAAGTTCGGCTCGTCGCAGTACGAGTTCTCGGGCGGCCTGCACGGCGTCGGCTCGTCGGTCGTCAACGCGCTGTCGTCGGAGATGGTCGCGCAGGTGAAGCGCGAGAGCACGCGCTGGGAGCAGACCTACGAGCGCGGCAAGGCGACATCCAAGCTGAAGAAGGTCGGCCCGGCGCGCGGCACCGGCACGCGGATCTTCTTCCGACCCGATCCGGAGATCTTCGGCAAGCAGCAGTTCTCGGCCGACACGATCCGCTTCCGGCTGGACGCGAAGGCCTTCCTGCACAAGGGCCTGACGATCGTCTTCATCGACGAGGCGGCCAAGACCGAAGAGACGTTCGAGCACGCGGGCGGCATCGCCGACTTCCTGGGCAAGATGGTCACCGAACGCGGCAAGCCGCCGACGGTGCCGCAGGTGTTCTACTTCGAGCGCGCGGGCGAGAAGGGCTTCCGCCTGGAGGCGACGCTGCAGTGGACGGAGTCGCACGAAGAGACTATTCGTTCGTACGTCAACGGCATCCCGACCACGCAGGGCGGGACGCACGAGCAGGGCTTCCGCGCGGCGATCGTCAAGGCGGTGCGCGCGTTCATCGAGCACGAGAACCTGGCGCCCAAGGGCCTGACGCTGACGGCGGAGGACATCCGGGAGGGAATCGTCGGCATCCTGTCGATGTACATGCAGGAGCCGCAGTTCCAGGGTCAGACCAAGGAGCGGCTGGGCAGCCCCGAGGCGCAGGCGCAGGTCGACGGCGCCGTGCGCCCGGCGCTGGAACGCTTCCTGCTCGAGAACC
>DATFXS010000581.1:0-5814 GCA_035315605.1 Polyangia bacterium | reverse complement strand
ATGGCATCGCCCCTCGCCCTGACATCGGCGCACAGTCGAAATGCGAAACGGCGGCGCTGGCAGCGCCGCCGTTTCCGGGTTCAGGTTTGCCGGTCGCTCAGTGCGCCGTCAGCGTCGAGGAGTCCTCCTCGACCGGCGGCTCGGTGGTGACCGAGGTCTCGGTCGGCTTGGCCTTCTCCTCATCCCACTCGATCGGCTCGGGCTTGCGGATCAGCGCCCGCGCCAGCACCTCGTCCATGCGCGAGACCGGGACGATGTCGAGGCCCTTCTTGATGCTCTCGCTAATCTCGACCAGGTCCTTGGCGTTCTCCTCCGGGATCAGCACCGTCTTCATGCCGCCGCGCGAGGCGGCCAGCAGCTTCTCCTTCAGGCCGCCGATCGGCAGCACCCGCCCGCGCAGCGTGATCTCGCCGGTCATGGCGACGTCGCGCCGCACCGGAATGCGCAGCAGCGCCGACACCAGGCCCGTGCACATCGTGATCCCCGCCGACGGCCCGTCCTTCGGGATGGCGCCCTCGGGCAGGTGGACGTGGATGTCGGCCCGACTGTAAAAGTCGCGCTCGAGGCCGAGCGACGGCGCCCGCGCCCGCACGTAGCTGATCGCCGCCTGCGCCGACTCCTGCATGACGTCGCCGAGCTTGCCGGTCAAAACCAGCTTGCCCTTCCCCGCCACGATCGACACCTCGGTCGCCAGCAGGTCGCCGCCGTGCATCGTGACGGCCAGGCCCATCACCAGACCGATCTCGTCCTGGCCTTCCTGGCGCCCGTAGCGGAACCGGTGCGGGCCGAGGTAGCGCGGCAGCCGCTTGGCCGTGATCCGCCAGCCCGGCACCGCACCGTCAGCGACGGTGTGGATCGGCGCCTTCTTGGCGACGACGTCGCGGGCGATCTTCCGGCAGACCGTCGCGATCTCGCGCTCAAGGTTCCGGACGCCCGCTTCCTTCGTGTAGTAGTGGATGACGTCGCGGACCGCTTCCTCGGGGAAGTCGACCGGGACGTTGTCGATGCCGTTGTCGCGTTTCTGCTTCGGGATCAGGTAGCGCTCGGCGATCGAGACCTTCTCGAACTCGGTGTAGCCCGGCAGCTGGATGATCTCCATGCGGTCCTGCAGCGGGATCGGGATCCCCTGCAGGTAGTTCGCCGTCGTGATGAACATGACGTCGGAGAGGTCGTAGTCGAGATCCAGGTAGTGATCGTTGAAGGTCGCGTTCTGCTCCGGATCCAGCACCTCCAGCAGCGCCGCCGACGGGTCGCCGCGGAAGTCGGTCGACATCTTGTCGATCTCGTCCAGCAGGAAGACCGGGTTCTGCGTGCCGGCCTTCTTCAAGGACTGGATGATCTTGCCCGGCAGCGCGCCGATGTACGTGCGGCGGTGGCCGCGGATCTCGGCCTCGTCGCGGACGCCGCCCAGCGACAGCCGCACGAAGTTGCGCCCCGTCGCCTTCGCAATCGACCGCGCCAGCGACGTCTTACCGACGCCCGGCGGCCCGACCAGGCAGAGGATCGGCCCCTTCAACTTCTTCACCAGCGCCTGGACGGCCAGGTACTCGAGGATCCGCTCCTTGACCTTCTTGAGGCCGTAGTGGTCCTCGTCGAGGATCCGCTCGGCGTCGACGACGTCCAGCTTCTCCTCGGTCTTCTCGCCCCAGGGCAGCGCCAAGACCCAGTCGAGGTAGTTGCGCACGACCGCCGCCTCGGCGGACATCGGCGCCATCATCCGCAGCTTCTTCAGCTCTTTCTTGACCTTCGCCAGCGCCTCCTTCGAAAGGTTCTTCTGCTTGGCGCGGTCTTCCAGCTCGGTCAGCTCGTTCTTGAATTCGTCGCGATCGCCGAGCTCCTTCTGGATCGCCTGCATCTGCTCGTTGAGGTAGTACTCCTTCTGCGTCTTCTCCATCTGCTTCTTGACGCGCGTCCGGATCTTCCTCTCGACCTGCAGGATCTCGATCTCCGCCTTGATCAGCTCGTACAGGCGAGCGAGGCGCTTCGACGGAGAATCCATCTCCAGCACCGACTGCTTGTCACCCAGCTTCAACTGCAGCTGGCCCACCATCGTGTCGGCGAGCTGGCCCGGGTCCTCGATCGTCTGCACCGAGATCAGGATCTCGGGCGCGATGCGCTTGTTCAATTTGACGTAGGTCTCGAAGGTGGCGTGCACCTCGCGCATCAGCGCGTCCAGTTCGACGGAGCGCTCCTGGATGTCGGGCAGCTCCTCGATCTCCACCATGAAGAAGCCGTCGGTCTGCGTGAAGCGACGGACCGCCGCGCGCCGCTTGCCCTCGACCAGCACCTTCACGGTGCCGTCGGGCAGGCGCAGAAGCTGGATGATCGTGCCGACCGTCCCGATCGTGAAGATGTCCTCCGGGATCGGTTCGTTGGTCTTCGCCTTCCGCTGCGCGGACAGGAAGATCTCGCGGCCTCCCGCGCCCGAGGCCCCACCCTTGCCCATCGCTTCTTCCAGCGCGCTGATCGATTTTTCGCGGCCGACGAACAGCGGCACGACCATGTGCGGAAAGACGACAATGTCGCGCAACGGCAATAGCGGGACGCGGCGCGGACCTCTCTTCTCGTCCTGGCGGTCAGACATCCGGCCCCGGATCTTAGCAACGCTGCGGCGCAGACACCAAAAATCGACTCCGGTCGAGGTTCAGATCCTCGCCCGCCGGCCCCCGGTCAAAATACGGTCGTGACCTCGACGGGGGCCTCGGCCGCGCCCGGGTTGTCATTGACGTCCTCGGATTCCTGCGATTCTTCCATCTGGACGGGGATCCGGTCGGCCTCGGCCGGCGGGGTTTCGGCCCCCGGCATCGGCTCGGTCGCCGTCGGCGCCGGAGCCGCCACGGGGGTCATCGCGCCGTCGCTGACGACCATCAGCGACCACCCGCCCAGGCCCAGGGCGATGGTCCAGAACATCATCGCCCCGATGAACAGCAGGGGCAGCCAGGCGGCCCATTCACTCCGAGCACCTGGACCGCGCGCCGCCGAATCGAACGACTGCGGGTGCCTGGCGCGTGGACTGTATTCGCACACTGGGTGCATGGAAACCTCCTGCTAGGTCACGAAGCTGAGCGTTCGCCGGCGGCCGCCGCACCCTTCTGGTACATCAGGATCGGCTGCTGCCCCTTCTGGATGGTCTCTTCGTTGATCACGACTTCCCGGATGGGGGCACCCGCGGTCGGAACCTCGAACATGATGTCCAGCATCGCCTGCTCGAGGATGGCGCGCAGCCCGCGCGCGCCCGAGCGGTGCTTCTGCGCGTCCATGGCCACGGCCTGGAGCGCGCCCTTCGTGAATCGCAGCTTCACGCCGTCCATCTCGAACAGCTTCTGGTACTGGCGCACCAGCGCGTTCTTCGGCTTGGTCAGGATGTCGATCAGCGCGGCCTCGTCCAGCTCATGCAGGGGCGCGATGACGGGCAAGCGCCCGACGAACTCCGGGATCATGCCGTACTTGAGCAGGTCCTCTGGCTGCACCTCGCGCAGGAGGTCCCAGACCCGGCGTTCCTTCTTTGACTGGATCTTGGCGCCGAAGCCGATCTGCCGCTGGCCGATCCGCTGCTCGATGATGTCTTCGAGGCCGACGAAGGCGCCGCCGCAGATGAAGAGGATGTGGGTGGTGTCGACCTGCAGGAACTCCTGCTGCGGGTGCTTGCGCCCGCCCTTGGGCGGCACGTTGCAGACCGTCCCTTCCAGGATCTTGAGCAGCGCCTGCTGCACGCCCTCGCCCGACACGTCGCGGGTGATGCTGGGGTTCTCGCCCTTGCGGGCGATCTTGTCGATCTCGTCGATGTAGACGATCCCGCGCTGCGCCTTCTCGATGTCGTGGTCGGCGTTCTGCAGCAGGTTGACGATGATGTTCTCGACGTCCTCGCCGACGTAGCCGGCCTCGGTCAGGTTCGTGGCGTCCGCGATCGCGAACGGCACGTTCAGGATCTTGGCCAGCGTCTGGGCCAGCAACGTCTTGCCGCAGCCGGTCGGCCCGAGCAGCAGGATGTTGGACTTGCCGAGCTCGACGTCCTCGGCGCCCACCTTGGCGTCGATCCGCTTGTAGTGGTTGTGGATTGCGACCGCCAGGATCTTCTTCGCCCGCTCCTGGCCGATCACGTAGTCGTCGAGGACCGTCTTGATCTCGGCCGGCTTGGGGACCGGGGCCAGGCCGAAGCTCTCCGACTCTTTCTCGATCTCCTCGGCGATGATGTCGTTGCAGAGGCCGATGCACTCGTCGCAGATGTAGACGGTCGGGCCGGCGATCAGCTTCTTGACCTCTTTCTGGCTCTTCCCGCAGAAGGAGCAGGAGAGGCTTCCGTGGTCGTCGCGCTTGCGCTCGGTCGGCACTACTGAAATCGTAGCATCAAGATCGGCACCCTCAAAGGCCTCCCAGCAGTTGCTCGACCTTCGATCGCAGCGCGGCGTAATCGGGGCTGCCGAGTGCGAGGGTTCCTCCCGGGTGAACGTGGCGAATTGTCCCGGTTCCGTCGACCAGGATGCTAACGCTGGTGAACGGGCGCTGGCGACCGCCGAGCCACCATTTGTTCAGCGTCGTCCAGTCCCGGTCGACCGCGACCGGGAACTTGAACTTGAAGTCGTTGACCCAACCGCGGACCTTCTCGAGGTCGAGCGGCTCGGGGTTCTTGTGGTGGTACATCCCGATCACCTGGAGGCCGCGCCCGCCGAATTCCTCGCGGAGGGCGTTCAGTGCCGGCGCGCTGGCCGTGCAGTACGGGCAGTCCGTCGACATGAACCAGCGGACCAGGACCACCTTTCCGCGCAGCGACGCCCACGCAATCGGCGGCGAGCCGATCCACTCGGGCACGTCCCACCCGGGCGCCCGCGTGCCGATGATGTCCGAGCCGTCCGGCGCCGCGGCCACCGCGCCGTTGCCGTCAGGACGGTGACACCCCGCAAGAATCGCAAACGCAGCCACGGCCGGAAGGTACCGCATCCTGACGCCTCAAGTGCCCCAGCCCGGCGCTCTATTCCCGCCGCATTCACGGCGTGCAGGCGTTGAGCAAGACGGTCCCTCGGGCGTCGCCGGCGGCCACCGCCAGATCGGGACGGCCGTCGCCGTTCAGATCGGCGGCGACGAGCTGCCAGCACCGATTGCTGCCCTGGTCTGTGTAGGTTGAGGTCCAGGAGATCACGTCCGGGACGCCGAAGCCGCCGGCGCCGTTGCCCGGGAACACTGTCACGGTCCTCAGCGTGTCCGTGTTCGTCACGGCCTTGACTACCGAGCTCGCGACGATCACATCCATCTTGCCGTCGCCGTCGATGTCGGCCAGCGCGACCGACGCCGGACGGCTGCCGCCCGCGGGGACGACCGGCTGCCGCGTGAACGTGCCGTCGCCGCGATTCAGGTAGACGCTGAATGCGTCGTCGGTCTCGGCCGCGACGGCGACGTCGGGGTTTCCGTCGCCGTTCAGATCGCCGACCGCGAGCGCGTGGGCATGCGCGCCCGCCGGGTAGCTCACGCGCGGCGCGAAGGTACCGTCTCCGTTGTTGAGGAAGACGGCCAGGTTGCTGGCGGCCGCGTCGTTGGCCACCGCGAGATCCGCCTTGCCGTCGCCGTTCAGGTCCGCCATCGCCAGATCCCACGGCTGCGTGTCGGTCCCGTACGTCACCTGGGCATCGAACGTTCCGTCGCCCATGTTCTTGAGGACGCTGACGTTGCCGGAACCGTAGTTGGTGACGGCGGCGTCGGGCCAGCCGTCCCCATCGAGGTCGCCGATCGCCACGAATCGGCTGCCGCTCCCGAGCGGGTAGAACGCGCCGTGCGGGAACGACCAGTCGGTCACCGTCCCGCCGCGGTAGATCACCAGTT
>DATFXS010000580.1:0-3184 GCA_035315605.1 Polyangia bacterium | reverse complement strand
TCGCGGCCGCGCTTCGTATAATCGCGCGACTCGCCGGGTGTCAAGTCGGCTCGCGCATGGGACAATCAAAGGGGACTCGATGAAGCTGCAGGTCCGCGACGTGGTCAGCTACGCAGGGCGCGATTACATCGTCGAGGGGATCCTCACGTACCAGCTCGGCGGCAAGTCGTTTCAGCTGGCCCGGGCCGTGGACAGCGAGATCGTGCTCTGGATCGAGCCGCCGCGCGAGGAGGCCGACGACCGCCTGCTCGTGCTGCGCGAGATCCGCGACCTCGAGATGTCGGTGCCGCCGCCCGAGAGCATCAGCTACCACGACCTCACGTACGTGCGCCGCCTGGTCGGGCGGTCCACGGTCGAGGTCGCCGGCCAGGTCCCCGATCGCGCGGGCGGCAGCGTGCAGCTCTGGCGCTACCGGGCCGCCGGCGACCTGTTCCTGCAGATCGAGGAGGGGGCCGGCCGCGTGTTCATGCTGGCGGGCGAGTCGGTGCACCGGGGGATGATCGACGTCCTCCCGGGCCGGTGAGCTGGTGCCCGGCAACAGCTTCGGCTCCCTCTTCCGTGTCACCACCTTCGGCGAGTCGCACGGCCCTGCCGTCGGCGTGATCGTCGACGGGTGTCCGCCGCGCCTGCCGCTCGCCGCCGACGAGATCCAGCGCGAGCTGGATCGCCGCCGCCCCGGGCAGAGCGCGATCACCACGCAGCGGCGTGAGGCGGACCAGGTCGAGATCCTGTCCGGCCTGCACGAGGGCCTGACGCTGGGGACGCCGCTGGCGATGATGGTCCGCAACCAGGACATGCGCTCCGGCGACTACGAAGAGATGCGGTCCAAGTTCCGCCCCTCGCACGCCGACTACACCTACAAGGCGAAGTTCGGCATCCGCGCCTGGCAGGGGGGCGGCCGGGCCAGCGCGCGCGAGACGGTCGGGCGGGTCGCCGCCGGCGCGGTGGCGCGACGGGTGCTGGCCGGCGCCAGCCCGAAGGGCGGCCCGATCGACATCGTCGCCTGGGTCGAACGGGTGGCCGACATCGAGGCGACCGTCGACGCGGCGACGGTCGGGCGCGACGCCGTCGACGCCAACATCGCGCGCTGCCCGGACGCGCCCACGGCGGAGAAGATGATCGCGCGCATCGACGAGGCGCGGAAGGCGGGCGACTCGCTGGGCGGCGTGGTCGGCGCGGTCGCGCGCGGCGTGCCCGTCGGCCTGGGCGAGCCGGTGTTCGACAAGCTGGAGGCCGAGCTGGCCAGGGCGATGCTGTCGCTGCCGGCGTCGAAGGGCTTCGAGATCGGCAGCGGCTTCGCGGGCACGCTGCTGACGGGCAGCCAGCACAACGATCCGTTCTACGACGCCGGCGGGCGCGTCCGCACGAGGACCAATCGTTCGGGCGGCGTGCAGGGCGGGATCTCGAACGGCGAAGACATCTTCATCCGCGTCGCTTTCAAGCCGACCGCGACGATCCTGCGCGAACAGCAGACCGTCGACGAGGACGGGCACGACACGACCATCAAGGGGCGCGGCCGCCACGATCCGTGCGTGCTGCCGCGCGCGGTCCCGATCGTCGAGGCGATGCTGGCACTGGTGCTCGCGGATCATTTCTTGCGGCAACGCGGACAGTGCGGGTAGCAGGGTTCGCGCCGCTCATCGTCGCCGCCGCTGTCTCCATCGGCTGCAGGGGCCGCTCGCTGGGCCTGGCGCTGTCGGGCGACGCCGTCGCCGCGCCCGCCCCGCCCGCGCCGACCGAGGAGCCGCGCGAGATCCACTACACCTTCACCGCGCCGGACACCGTCACGTTCGACTGGCGCGGCAGCGACCCGACCCTGCGCGTCTGGTCGAAGGGTATCGCCCCGCGCACGATCCAGGCGCGACCGCCCGTCCCGTTGCCGATGTCGTGCAGCGGCCCCTGGCAGGAGGCGGTCGTCGACGGGCTGAAGCCCGCGACGGAATACGCCTACGAGGTCGGCCATCCGGTGCGCGCGCAGCCGCTGTCGTTCCGATCGCCGGCGGCGTCCGGCGCGCTCGGGTTCACGTTCGTCGCCGTCGGCGACATCGGCGCCTCGACCAGCGGGCGCGCCGCCGCCGTCGACCGCCTGATCGCGCTCGCCGATCCGACGTTCGTGCTCGCGCTCGGCGACCTGACCTACGGCGACGAGGGCGCGCAGGCCGACGTTGACTGCCACTTCGACGACGTGATGGCCTGGTCGCAGCGGGCGGCCTACATGCCGACCTGGGGAAACCACGAATGGGAAGGCAAGGGCGACGACCTGCGCAACTACAAGGGGCGCTTCGCGCTGCCGCACGCCGCCGCGTCGCCGGGCGCGCCCGCAGCCGGCTGCTGCGGCGAGGACTGGTACTGGTTCGACCAGGGCGCCGTTCGCTTCATCATCTATCCGGAGCCGTACACGAAGGAGACCTGGCGCGACTGGGCGCGCAAGGCCGAGCCGCTGTTCGTGGCCGCGCAGACCGATCCGGCGCTGCGCTTCATCGTCACGGCAGGCCACCGGCCCGCGTACAGCTCGGGCCATCACGGCGGCGAGCCGCAGCTGCGCGCGATCCTCGACGACTTCGGCAGGCGCTTCGGCAAGTACGTGCTGAACCTGTCCGGCCACGCCCACGCTTACGAGCGCACGAAGCCGCAGGCGCACGTCGTGCACGTGACGGCGGGCATCGGCGGCAGCGCGCTGGAGCACGCGGCGACCTCGTGCCTGTGGCACGACTGCAAGCCGCCCGCGTTCACGGCGTTTCGCGCCATCCACCACGGCTTCGTCAAGCTGACCGCGCGCCGGGACGGCATCGCGCTGCAAACCGTCTGCGCGGGCGCGTCGCCGAAGGAAGACAGCATCACCTGCGCGGACGGCGATCTGATGGACGAGGCGCTGATCGCACCGGGGCGGTGAACGGCGGCACCCGACGGGACGGTCAGGCGTCGTCGTAGTCGATCGACAGGATCTCCAGCTCTTCGGCGCCGCCCGGTGCCTGCACGGTGACCTGATCGCCCGCGCGTCGTCCGAGCAGGGCGCGGGCCAGCGGTGCCACGAAGGCGACCAGGCCCTCGGCGGGGTTCGCCTCGTCGACGCCGACGATCTGCACCCGTCGGATCTCGCCGTCTCCGCCCCGCATGGCGACGCGGGCGCCGAAGCGGATCTCGTCGCGATCGGCGGGCGGCGGCGCGAGGACGGCGGCGGCGA
>DATFXS010000579.1:0-7377 GCA_035315605.1 Polyangia bacterium | reverse complement strand
TTCCCGCCGTGCTCACGTCCGTGCCGCCGTTGTAGTTCTTCGATTCAACCTCGCCCTGGACGTGAAGGACGATGGTGTACGTCGTGGCCGGGTCGCCGCCGAGCGTGATCATCTTGTCCGTGGTGTGCACGCCCGAGAGCGCGGGGTCGCTTGTGTTCGCCGCCGGACACTGCCCGCTGATCGTCGCGCAGACTGCGGCCTGCGTGTTCGCCAGGCAAGGTCCGAGCAGCATCGCGCCGTCGAGCGGCCCTGCGACGTTGCCCGTGCCGCCAGTGCCCGTCGTGCCAGCCGCGGAACCGCCGGTGCCGGTGCCCGCCGCGCCGCCGCGTCCCGCCGCGCCGCCGGCCGTTCCGCCGGTGCCAGCCGTCCCGCCTGCGCCGCCGCGTCCCGCCGCGCCGCCGGCCGTCCCGCCCGCGCCGCCGCGTCCCGCCGCGCCCTGCGGGTTGGTGCCGCCGGTGCCGCCAGCCGTCCCGCCCGTGCCCTGCGGGTTGGTGCCGCCCGTGCCCTGCTGATTGCCGCCTGTGCCCTGCGGGTTGGAGCCGCCCGTGCCCTGTGGGTTGGAGCCACCGGTCCCCTGCTGATCACCGCCCGTGCCCTGCGGGTTGGAGCCGCCCGTGCCCTGGGTGCCCGCGACCCCGCTGCCGCCAGTTCCCTGCCCGTTCATTCCACCGGTTCCGGTGCCGCCGGAATCAGACGGCAGACAGCCGACGAATCCGGCCGTCATGAAGGTCAGCCCAAGAGACAGGAGAACGACGCGCTTCATTTTGTAACTCCTCCGCACGGGACCAGGTTTGGGAGCAACCACCACACGACACCGCTAGACTTCGCAAAAGTGACGCCGGGACCTACACGTAGCTCAAAAAAGTAAATTCTCGTAACTAAATAATGAAATTCGGTAGTTAGCCCGACGGCGCTCCTGCTTCCTGTAATTGTCCGGAGCGCGATCGATCTGTTGCGGGCAGTACGCGATTGCGCCGAATCGCGCCAAGCTCAGGCAGTAGGCGGACGGCTAGGGGACGGCTCAGTAGAAGAGCAGCGGCCACCAATTTTTCATCGATGTGCCGTCGAATGATCGAGCCTTGTTTCCGTAGCCCGGGATGCTCTGCCGCCAGTAGACCTGCCAGCCGCCGCCGCAGTCCGGGAACATCTGATCCAGCGTGGCGACCGTGGCCGCGGTGTACGGCTCGTATGCGTCGCCGCCGTTGGGGCCGTCCGCGAGGCCGAAGTGCCCGCAGCGCGAATCGACCGGCGTCGTGTTGAGCATGTCGCCGGTCGCGGTGGCGTTGGGCGGGAACTTCGTGCTGCCGCACCCCTGCAGGAACGGCGAGATGGCCCAGGGCGTTCCGTTCGCGTTGGTGCCGGTCGCGCTCTCCGCGGTCGGATAGGCGACGCACGGCGTGCCGCCGGCGTCGCAGATGTCGGCCCAGCTGTCGAAGGCGACCGAGAACCGCTTCTTGAAATCCTGGTTGAGGAACGCGAGCGCGTCCGTCCGCAGCGACGGCAGCGCTGCCCACATCGATTCGATCTCCCAGCCGCGCACCTCGAGATCGCAGCCCGGGCCGCGCGCGGCGTCGAGGTGGGCGAGGCGGACCGTGACGTTGCAGACGATGTTGTCGAGCAGCCCGCCGCCGCCGCCCGCGCTGGGCTCGAAAGTGCCGGGGACGGCGGTCTCGGAGCCGTCGTAGGTCTGCTTGCGCTCGAGGCTGAGCGGCGCGCGGCGCGGCGGCACCTCGCCGTCCTGGATCCAGACCTCGTTGACGATCCCCTGCTCGAACAGCTCACAGAGCGACAGCGAACGCGAAGGCATCGCCGGATCGGGAAACCCGTACAGATCGGCGAACTGCGACGAGAACAGCGCCGTCGGGTCGAAGTCGCCGGTCGAGGCGGTCGGCAAGAGCGTGCTCGACGGGTTGGGCCAGCCCACGGGCGGCATCGCGTCCGTCAAGTCGACGACCTTCGCGATCTGGTACTGGAGAAAAACAGGCGCGGTCGCGTCGACGTAGGCGTGGTAGCGCGAGCCCTCGGCGATGGCGTTCATCTGGCGGGTCGCGGTGGCGCGCGCGCTGTCGACGGTCACGCCGTTCTGGAAGTTCAGGACCAGCACGCGCGGCTGCATCTGGGTGATGACGCCGCGGTGGCTGACCAGCCAGGGATCGGAGTTGGCGCCGTGGGAGGTCGTCGGCCAGGGGCTGGGCTCGGGGGTGCGGACCGCGTCGACGACGCGCTTGCAGCCGCCGGCGCCGGCGACGAGGCCGGCGATCACGAAGGCGGACAGACGACCGGCGCGCATGTGCTAGCTCGCAGCATAAGGCACCCCCGAGCCGCGCGCCCGGCTCAGGAAACCGGGGCGGCCCGCCCGGCGATCCGCGTCAGGGGACGGTGACGCCGAAGTCCGTGGTTTCGAGGCCGACGCCGCCCTTCCAGATCTCGAAGCCGGCGAACACGTTGGTCAGGTACCAGCTCGAGTTCAGGCACATGGCCGATCCGCAGCTGCGCTTGATCGCGTCCTGGATGAAGTCGCCCAGGCTGAACGTCCAGGAGTTGAAGCTGTTCATCGCGACGTACGACACGACCGGCTTGCCGTTGTTCGTGCCGTACCAGATGTTGAATGGCTTGCCGCCGATCGTGACGCTGCCGTTGTTGATCGTCATGCCGATCGGCTGATTGTCGTTCGGCTTGTAGTACCAGACCATCAGGTAGCCGCCGCTCGGCGCGCCAGCGGTCGGATCGCCGCCCGAGCCGGTGCTGAACCAGACGTCGAAGGCGGCGTTGTAGCTGTTGGTGCCGGTGACGCTGTTGGCGTCCCAGGTCCAGCTGGTCTGGAGGCTCCCCGCCGCGATCTGGCTGATCGCGCGCGGCAGGCCGCTGTTGGCCGACGTTCGGTTGCTGTTCGCGCCGGTGAAGATCGACGGGTAGCCCTCGGGCGTCGTGGTGCCGGTTCCGTTCTGCGCCGTCACCTTGAACTTCGCGCCCGGCCCGGCCATGACCGTCTGGCCCGAGTACGGGCTCTGACCCCAGGCGTTGTTTTGAACGATGTACTCCTTCGGGCAATTGACCTTCACGGTGTCGTACTGCGCGGAAAGCGTGCCCGCGCCGCTCGGCTGCGTGCAGCTGGCGGTGCCGCCCGAGCCGCCCGTGCCGGTGCCGCCGCTGGTCACCGGAACCACGCTGGTGACGGTGAGGTTGAAAGCGCCGACGGTGGTGGCCGTGCTACCCGCCGAGACCTGGATCTGCATGTCGACCGGCGTCCCCATGCCCACAGCTTTCGTGCACGGGTTCGTGGTGCCGGCCCAGGTCGGGCAGGTGACGTTCGCGAAGTCGATCTCGCCGCTCCAGCCGTTGGTGAAGGCGGGGATCTCCTGGAACGGCGCCACCGCGCCGGAGGGCGGGCTCGCGCTCTGCGTGAAGCCGATGCGGACCACGTTGCCGCCGCTGGAACCCGTCATCGTGATCATGAAGCCCTTGACCGGGCCCGCGTAGACGCTCTTCACCGGGGTCGTGCCGCCCGACGACGAAAGCTCCATGCCGAGGCCGCAGCCCCAGGCCGCGTACGTCGTATCGACGATCGTGGTCCCTTTGATCGAGCAACCGCCGCTCGTGCACGGGTTCCCGGTTGCGGGCATGCAACCCGAGTTATGACCGGCAGTCGTGCCGTCGCCGTAGGGGTACCAGGCGCCCTGGATCATGATCGGCGTCGAGAGATCGCAGTTCCAGCCGGCGGCGTTCACGAGCTGCGACGGATCGCCGACGCAGGCCGTGCCGGTGCCGCCCGCGCCCGTGGTGCCGGCGGTGCCCGGCCCCGTGCTGCCGGCCGTGCCGGTGTTGTTTCCCGTGCCGGAGCCGGCGGTGTTGCCCGTGCCGGAGCTGTTGCCGGTGCCGGAGCTGTTGCCGGTGCCGCTCGTGCCCGCGCTGCCGGAGCCGGTCGTGTTGCCGGTGCCGCTGTTGCCCGCGCTGCCTGTGTCTCCGCCGGGACTGGGCTTGGCGCAGCCAAACGCGAGGACGGCAAAAAGCGAAAGCGGGGCTACGAATGAGCGCATGGGGCCTCCTAAGTCACGGCAAGCTAAACCGTGCGGAGAGGGTACCACGGCCGTCCCTGCGCGGGACCGGGAAGTCGCGACGCCGCGCGGCCCGACTAGGCTGCGGCGCCCGCGATCACGGCGCGCGGCGGGCGCCGGAGATCCCAGATGAACCCGAAGAGCTCGAGCACGCGCAGCACGTAGAACGTCACGTCGATCTCCCACCAGCGAAAGCCCTGGTTGGCGGAGCTCTGATAGTGATGGTGGTTGTTGTGCCAGCCCTCGCCGGTCGTCAGGATGGCGAGCGCCCAGTTGTTGCGCGAATCGTCGGTCGTCGGGTAGCGGCGCTTGCCGAACAGGTGCGACAGCGAGTTGATCGAGAACGACCCGTGCCAGAGCAGGACGGTCGAGACCAGGAAGCCCCAGACGAAGCCCGAGACGCCGCCCAGCAGCCAGAACGCCAGCCCCAGCGCGACCGCCGGCAGCAGGCTGATGGCGCGATGGTTCAGGAAGCGCAGCTCGCGGAACTTCGTCAGGTCACCGATCATCGCGGTGTTCGTGTCGTCCCAGTCGGGGCCCAGGATCCAGCCGACGTGCGCGTGCCACAGACCGCTGCGCCGCACGGAATGGATGTCCTTCGGCGTGTCCGAGTACTTGTGGTGATGGCGATGGTGGCCCGCCCACCAGAGCACGCCCTTCTGCGCCGACGACTGCGCGCCGAGCGCGAGCAGGAACTGGAACGCACGCGACGTCTTGAACGCGCGGTGCGAGAAGTAGCGGTGGTAAGCGGCGGTGACCAGCACCATGCGGACGAAGTAGCTGGCGATCGCCAGCAGGACGCCCTTCCACGAGAAGAACGCGACCGCGCCGACGACCGCGACGATGTGGATGCCCCAGAACATCGCCGAGCTGGGGCCGAAGCTGCGAAGCCAGCCGCGCCAGCCGCGGGCGACTTCGGGCGAAGCTTCTGACGACTCGGGAGAGGGCGGGATCAGCGACGGGATGGGACGCGCAACGTCTTCTATCACTTGGTAATCATTGTGACGGGACTTCATGGAAGCCGCAACGCGGTTTTGGCGAAATGTTTGCGTCGCGGCTCAGTTGCCGCAGACCAGGATGAGACCGCAGTCGCCCTCGCCGGCGATCAGCGCGCCCCCGCTCGGCGAGAAAACGATCGAGGTGAGGTTGTTTGGGATCGCGGTCGGACCCTGGGTGGCGAGCTGGGTATGGGTGGAGGCGTCGTAGATGGTGAGCGTGCCGCTGAAGGCCGTGCCGCCCACCGCGACGTACATCCCGTTCGGGGAGAACGCGATCGCCTCCGCAGATCCGCCGCCGGCGAAGGTGATGCTGTCATCCGACGGCGTCGTCGACGTGATCGGGTAGCCCCAGAAGCGCACCCCGCCCTGGTCCTCACCCTCCGCCAGCACCGTCGCGTTGGCCGAGAAGGCGAGCGCGTCCACCGGTGTGGACATCGTCCGGGTCATCAGGACGGTCGGTCCGACGAACGCGTTCGCGCTGCTCAACGAGAGCACCGAGATGGTTCCATAGAATGCCCCGACGGCGATGCCGGTGTTGCCGTCGCTGGCCAGGCGCTGCGACACCGCGATCGACCACGGCTCGCCGTCGACGTGTTTGGTCATGGCGGGCTGACCGTTGCCGGCGAAATCGTGGACGTACACGTTGCCGCCCGAGGATCCCTGGTCGTCGACGCTGATGACGCGGTTGCCGTCGGGCGCGAACGCGACGCCCTGGAGACCGTCGCTGCCGCTCGACAACAGCTGCCCCTCTACCCAGCCGTTGACCGTGTAGGTGTGGATCGACGAGTACTCCGTGAACACCAGGCGCGTTCCGTCCGGCGAGAAAGCCAGACCGTAACCGCTGAAGTTGGGCAGCTGCTTTCCCGTCGCCGTCAGCGTGTGGCCGTCGAAGCTCCAGATCTTGACGACGCCGTTGGAGCCCGCGCTGGCGACCATCAGCCCGTCCGAGGTGATGGCGACCCGTCGCACTTCCACGCCGGTCGCGCAGCTCAGGGCCGAGGTGTGCTGGAACGTATTGCAGTTGGCGATCGACGGATAGCCCGCCATTCCGCCCGTGCCGGTGCCGCCGGTGCCGCCGGTGCCGCCGCGGCCGCCAGCGCCGCCCGCGGCGGTTCCGGCGCCGCCGCCTCGCCCCGCGCTGCCGCCCCCGGTGCCGGCCGTGCTGCCACCCCGTCCGCCCGTGCCGCTCGAGCCGGCGCTGCCGCCTGTGCCGGCCGTGCTGCCACCCCGTCCGCCCGCGCCGCTCGAGCCGGCGCTGCCGCCTGTGCCGGCGCTGCCGCCGGTTCCTGCGCTGCCGCCGCTGCCGGCGCCACCGCCCGTACCGGCGCTGCCGCCTGTGCTGCCGCCGGTTCCGGCGCTGCCGCCGCTGCCCGCGCTACCGCCCGTGCCCGCGCTGCCGCCGCTGCCCGCCGTACCGCCATCGGCCGGGCAGACGTTGTCGGCGCTCATCGTGATCATGACCGGCATGGTGTCGCCCGCCGCGCCGATCGTGACGTTGTTGCTGCCGCGGTAGCCGTTGCAGCCGCCGTTCTTCGGCCTGGCGACGGCGACGACCATCAAATCGCCGGTGACGTCGACGTAGAGGCCAAGCTCGGTGGCGGTGGTCGACGACAGCATCGAGACCGGATAGCTCTTCGTCGGCCCTGGCGTCGCCGTCAGCGTCACGTTCAGGTTCGTCGCGGCCGGGTCGGGCGCGTCGAGCGTCAGCTGCGCGACCACGAGCGATAGCTGCTGGTCTTTCTTGCAGCCGGCGCCGAGCAGCGCACCGGCCGCCAGCAAAAAGGGGAGCGCGGACCCTCGGATCGTGTGCCTCACGCCGGCACTTTATCCCACTCTACGGGCTTCATCTGGACATATCGATCGAGGTGCAGTCCCGATCGCTTGCTTCGCTTGTGCGCGCCGCTGCGGCTTGCCTCTTTTTCCCCATCTTGTCGGGCGGGCTCGCGTGCGCGCCGCAAGGGACTTCGGGCACGGGCACGGGCGGCGGCGGCGCGGGAACGAGCGGGTCGGCCGGCGTCTCAGGCAGCGCTGGTAGCGGCGCGGGCGGCGTGACCGGCGCGGCGGGCGCGACCACGGGCGGCGCGTCGGGGACGGCGGGCGCGGGCGGCCCGGGAACCGGCGGCTCGATCGCCGGCAGCTCGGGAACCACGGGCGGCGGCGGCACGAGCGGCGCGGGCGGCAGCTCGGGCGGAACCGGGAGCGGCGGCACGGGGCGAGGCGGTGGCTCAGGCGGGGCGGGCACCGGCGGCAGCGCGCCGGGTGGCGGCGGGCAAGCCGGGACGGGCACCGGCGGCGCGACCGGCACCGGCGGGACCGTCGCGTCC
>DATFXS010000578.1:0-2243 GCA_035315605.1 Polyangia bacterium | reverse complement strand
CAAAGCGGCGCAGCGTCGCTGCCATGCGCTCGACGGCGGCGTCGACGGTCGGAGACTCCCGCAGGTAGGTCCAGGCGACGCGCAGGTGCGAGGCGTGCGGGAACCCCTCTTTCGGCGTTTCGCAGCGTTCGATGGCGCGGGCCAGCTCGGCATCGGTCATATTGCTACGATATCGTAGTATTCAGACGGATGGGAGGCTGAAGTAAAAACCGGCCCATCCCGCCCCGTCCTGCCCGGCCCGACCGGTCCAACCCCTCCCGACCCTCCTGGCAGGGGCCTGCCCGTCTTCCGCTTGCCATCTTTACGCGACTTCGGGTAAGGTTTTTGCTCTGAACCCGGCTTGCCAGCGTGCGCGTGTTCTCGCCACCCCGCGTTCCCGCACCCTTCTTCCCATTAGGAGAGAGTTGATTGGCCGTCCGTCTGTTCGTCGGCAATCTGTCGTACGCGACCACTGAAGCGGATCTCCGCAATTACTTCGGCACGATTGCTCCACCGTCGCAAGTGGTCGTTCCCGTCGACCGCGAAACGGGACGCCCGCGAGGATTCGCTTTCGTCGAATTTCAGGATCGCGCCCATGCGGAGCAGGCGATTCAGCAGTTCCACGGCCAGGTCTTCAACGGGCGCCCGCTCGCCGTCAGCGAAGCGCGCGCGCGCGAGGATCGGGGGCCCGGCGGGCCACGTCCGGGCGGTCCTCCCGGCGCGCCGCGGCCCGGCGGCTTCGGCGGGCCGAGGCCGGGCGGCACCGGGTTCGGTGGACCGCGCCCGGGCGGCGGCGGCTTTGGCGGACCGCGCCCGTTCGATCCGGCGGCGCCGGCGCCGGCGCGCAGCCGCAACTTCGGCCCCGACGCGAAGCCGTCACGCGGCGGTCAGAAGGGCAAGAAGAAGGGCGAGGAGCGGCCGCGCGGCCCCATCCCGATGAAGACGACCGGCCGCTCGTTTACGCTCGACGACATGGACAACGTGGACGACACGCTGCCCGAGATGGACGACATCGCGACCAGCCGCCCGCACGAAGACGACGAGGACGAATAGAGCTCACCAGTTTCCAGTGACGTTATCGAACTTCGCGGCCGCCGCCGTCGCCGTCGTGTGACTGGTGACGGCGAGGCCCACCATCACTGTCGAACCCATCGCGATCTGATCGCTGCCGACCAGCGTCCACGTGGTCCCGTCGAGTGACGAGAAGGCGTTGAACTGGTTGCCGATGCGCTCGAGCTTCACCCACACCGGCGCGGCCACGAGCGCGCCCGAGGTGTTGCTGCTGTCGCCGCCGGTGACGACGCGGCGCTGAAAGGCCAGGCCCTTGCTGAACGACGCGAGCATGAAGGCCTGCGCCGAACCCGGATCGAGCGTATCGCGAATCATGACGCCCGCTTTCGCCCAGGCGTTCGTGTTCTGAATCGACGCGACGCGCGCGGCGATCCAGCCGTCGCCGGTGAGCGGCCGGTACACGTAATCGAACGCGTCGGCCGTACCCCACACGTCAGTGCCGGCGCCTCTGACGGTGAAGGTTCCGGTGGCGCCGTCGTATCCGCCGGCTCCGCTGGCACCGACCGCGCCGACATCCTGGCGCAGCCACGGCGACGGCAAGGTCGACGGCGGCACCGGCGTGCCGGCGACGACCGAGACGTTGTCGAACGTCGCGGTCGCCGTCGCCGTCGTCGTATGGCTCGAGACGCCGAGGCCGACGTTCACCGTCGCGCCCATGGCGACCGTGTCGGTGTCGACGAGCGTCCAGAGCACGCCGTCCTCCGACTGATACGCGTTGATCGTGTTGCCTGTGCGGTCGAGCATCACCCAGTAAGGCGCCGCGGCCATCGCGCCCGAGGTGTTGACGCTCGCGCCGTTGGCCGCCTCGCGGCGCTGGAACGCCAGGCCTTTGCTGAACGACACGAGCATGAAAGCCTGCGCCGATCCCGGATCGAGCGTGTCGCGAATCATCACGCCGGCTTTGGTCCAGGCATTGGTGTTCTGCACGCTGGTGACCCGCGCCACGATTCGCCCGTCGCCCGTCAGCGGCTGATACGCGTAGTGCAGCGCGTCGGCCGTGCCCCACACGTCCGCGCCAGCGCCGGTGACGGTCAGCACTCCGGTAGTGCCGTCGAAGGCGGCATCGCCGGGAACGCCGACCGCGCCGATGTCCTGATGCGACCAGGGATTTGGATTCGACGATGTCGCCTGTGACACGCCGAACGACTGGTTGCCGATCGCAATCGACCCGTTGCGCGCCGCGCCGCCGTTCC
>DATFXS010000577.1:0-7703 GCA_035315605.1 Polyangia bacterium | reverse complement strand
CGATGTCGATCTTGTTCGTGTACGAGTAGGTCCCGCCGCGCACCCAGATGGTTGCGCCCGATGCCGGGCAGCTGTACGAGCTCGGACAGAGCTTGTAACAGGCGCCGACCTTGTTGGCCGAGTCGCAGATCGTCTTCATCGGTGACGCCATCGTGCCCGGGTTGCTGTCGTTGCCGTCGGGCGCCACCCAGACCTCCGTCGTCGACGTCGTGCTGCCGCCCGTTCCCCCCGTGCCGGTCGTGCCGCTCGCGCCCGCCGTGCCGCCGGTACCGGTCGTACCGCCGCGCCCGGCCGTGCCGGCCGCGCCCGCCGTGCCGCCGGTCCCGGTCGTGCCGCCGCGCCCGGTCGTGCCGCCGGTCCCGGTGGTGCCGCTCGCGCCCGCGCTGCCCGTCGTGCCGCCGCGCCCGGTCGTGCCGCCGGCGCCGCCGCTGCCCGCGGCCGACGATCCGCCCGTCCCCGGCGTCGATGATCCACCCGTCCCCGGCGTCGATGATCCACCCGTCCCCGGCGTCGATGATCCGCCCGTTCCCGGCGTCGATGATCCGCCCGTCCCCGGCGTCGATGATCCGCCCGTTCCCGGCGTCGATGATCCGCCGGCGCCCGTCGTACCGCCGGTGCCGGTGCCGCTGGTTCCGGCGCTGCTGCTGGGACCGCCGCTGCCAGATCCTCCTCCGACCTCCGACCCCGCACACCCCCCGACGACGATGGCAAACCCGAACATCCAGGACGCAATGGAGAGAGCGGAGGGCTTCTTCATCTTAGTATCCTCACGTTGCGCGACAGACCGCCCAGTGTGAGTGATCGCACACTCGTTCGAAAGCTCAGGACGGCAGCCCCTTTTCCGCCTGAGAACGTTTCCAGAGTCCGCGCCGCCCGCGCCCGCCTGACGCGCTCAGAGATCGCGGTGCTTGAAGGCGCGCTTGCCGGGACCGTAGGCAGCGGTCTCCTGGCCGCTGCCGCGCAGCAGCCAGCGGTACGTCAGCAGGCCCTCGACGCCGACCGGTCCGCGCGCGTGCAGCTTGTCGGTGCTGATCCCGACCTCGGCGCCGAGGCCGTAGCGGTAGCCGTCGGCAAAGCGCGTGCTCGCGTTGTGGAAGATCCCGGCGGCGTCGACCTCCGCCATGAAGCGATCCGCGGCGGCCTGGTCGGCGGTCACGATCGCCTCCGTGTGCTTCGAGCCGTGCGCGGCGATGTGTGCCATCGCCTCGTCGATGGTTGCCACCTGCTTGACGGCGATGATGTTGGCGCCGAACTCGAAGCCGAAGTCGCCATCGGTCGCCGGCTTGGCCCACGGGACGCGCTTGCGCGTCGCCTCGTCGGCGCGCAGCTCGACGCCCGCCGCCTTCAGCGCCTCGGCGCACGCGTCCAGCGCGGCGCCCGCGGCCGCGTCCCACAGCAGCGTCTCGGTCGCGTTGCACGCGGCCGGGTAGGTCGTCTTGCCGTCGACCGCCAGCTTCGCCGCCATGGCCGGATCGGCGCCGCGGTGCACGTAGAGGTGGCAGACGCCAGCGGCGTGGCCCATCACCGGGATGTCGCTTGCGCTCATGATGTGGCGGACGAACTCCGACGAGCCGCGCGCGACGATCACCTCGACGATCCCGTGCAGACCCAGCACCGCGGCGACGTCCTCGCGCCCCTCCAGCAAGACGGCGGCGCGCCGATCGACGCCCGCCGCCTCCAGCACGCGGTGGATCACGGCGGTCAGCGCGCGGTTCGTGCCGAGCGCCTCGCGCCCGCCCTTGAGCAGGACGGCGTTGCCGCTCTTCCAGGCCAGGCCGACGATCTGCACCAGCGCGTCCGGACGCGATTCGAAGATGACGCCGAGCAGGCCGAGCGGCGTGCTGACGCGTTCCAGGACCAGCCCGTCGTCCAGCTCGCGACGCAGCGTCGCGCGGCCGACCAGATCGGGCATCGCGGCCAGCTGATCCAGGCCGTCGCAGACGCCGTCCAGTTTGGCGGCGTCCAGCCCCAGCCGCTTGACCAGCGGCGTGGCGACGCTCTCCGCCTTCGCGCGCTCCATGTCCTTCGCGTTCGCGGCGAACACCTCGGCGCGTACGCCCGGCTCCCGCAGCGCCGTGGCCAGCGCGCGCAGCAGCTTCGATCGGCCTTCCGCGCCGAGGAGCGCCAGCTTTCCGCCCGCCGCCTTGGCGGCGAGGGCGGTGGCGCGCATCTCGACCTGCAGTTTCGTCTCGGCGGTCGTGGCTTTTTCGCTGCTCATCTTAAACGGCTCCCATCACCAGGTTGTCGCGCGTGATCACGGCATCGTAGCCGCGCCAGCCGAGGATCGCGTCGATCTCCTCGCTGTGGCGTCCGGCCAGCTTGCGGCACGCGTCGGCCGCGTAGTTGACCAGGCCGCGCCCGTGCACGCGGCCGCTGCCGTCGCGGATCTCGACGACGTCGCCCTTATCGAACGTCCCCTCGACGCCGACCACGCCGATCGGCAGCAGCGACGCCTTCTTCGCCGTCAGCGCGCGCAGCGCGCCGTCGTTGACGACCAGCGCCCCGCGCTGGCGCGCCCCGACGGCGATGTGGCGGATGCGCGCCGGGCGGCGTGACCCCACCGCGATCAATGTCCCCAGGTCCTCGCCTGCCAGCGCGCGCTCGATGACGCGCGTCTCCCCGCCGCCCGCGATCAGCACGGCGGTCCCTTCCGCCGACGCGAGGCGGGCCGCCTCCAGCTTGCTCGCCATGCCGCCCGTGCCGCCCGCGGAGCTGCCGTCGGCGCGCGCGCGCGCGGCGTCGTCGACGCCGGCCAGCTCGGGGATGCGCGTCGCGGTCGGGTCGACGCGCGGGTTGGCAGTGTACAGCCCGCCGACGTTGGTCAGCAGCACCAGCAGATCGGCGTCCAGGCTGACCGCCACGCGCGCCGACAGACCGTCGTTGTCTCCGAATCCGGCGGGCGGCGCGTCGGCCCCGCCCGACTGCGTGCGCCGGTGCTCGACCAGCTCGGCGATGCTGACGCTGTCGTTCTCGTTGAGCACGGGGATCGCGCCGAGCTCGAGGAGGCGCATCAGCGTCGTGCGCAGGTTCAGCGCGCGATCCCGATCGGCCAGATCCTCCTGGGTCAGCAGCACTTGCGCGGCGATGACGTCGAAGCGCGCGAACGCGTCGGTGTAGAGGCTCATCAGGTGGCCCTGCCCGACCGCGGCGCAGGCCTGACGGTTGCCGAGCGAGCGCGGGCGGTCCTTGAGGCCGAGGACGCGCATCCCCATGCCGACCGCGCCGCTCGACACGAGGACGATCTCCCGGCCGGCCTTGCGCAGCCTGGCCAGCCCTTCGACGATCTCCATGATCCGCCCGAGCGCCAGCTCGACGCCGTCGTGCATGACGACGTGCGTCCCCACCTTGACCACGATGCGGTGCGCATCGGCCAGGTGCTTGCGGGCTTCGGAGGGCGAGGACATGAAGCCGGCAAATATACCAGCCCGGCCCCCCGCCGGCGGTCAGCGGCCCGAGACTTCCCAGCTTTCGGGGAGGTGGATGGCGTAGCCGAGGTCGAAGGTGCGCCACTCGCCGCGCACCAGCGTCACCGACCAGCTGACGAAGCCGCGCGCCGCGTCCAGCTGGTAGCCGCCGGTCGTCGGCTTGCCCAGCAGCTCGACCCGGACGTCGTCGATCTTCGACACCGGGATCTGCTCGCGCAGCTCGATGGTCTCCGCCCCCGCCGCCTGGTTGGTCAGCTTGTCGCGGTAGGCCCGGACGATGTGCTTGGTCGAGCTGAAGATGCCGGCGCCGACGTCCTTGTCGTCCAGGGTCTTGCGTTCCAGCTTCAACTCGTCGTCGATTCCGAGCGAGATCTCGAACGGCGCGCCGACGCCCTGGTGCGCGAGACGCGTGTCGCCGACGTACGACCCGGCGCGGTAGCTGCGCGCCCGCCCCGCCAGCAAGGGATAAGCGGCCGGGTTGGTGAGGGCGGCGACCTGGAAGACGTGATCGGCGAGGCCGGGCATCGCGACCAGCTTGATCGTCGCGTGCGCCTCGACGACATCGACCGGCGCCCAGACCGGGCGCCCGTCCGCGACCACCGAGATCGAATGCGGCAGCGTCAGCGTGAAAGCGTTGCCCTTGTCGTCCAGGCTGACCGACGCCGGCTCGGCCCGCGGAACGGCGCCGGCGGCGATCAGGTTGGTGCGGCGCTCGCGCGCCGAGACCATCACCTTGCCGCGCTCCTGCTCGAACCCGTCGACCACCAGCGGTCCGGGCATCGGCGCCTGCGCTTCGAGCTTGGGCCGGGCGGTCGACAGCGTCATGCGGACGTTGCTCCAGTCTTCGCCCGTCGTCTGCCGGATGACCGCGCTGACCGTCAGCCGCACGCTGGCCGGCCCGGCCTTCGCGTGGGCGCGCGGCGCCACGTCGAAGTCGTACTCGGGCTGCCAGCTCGCGCCCGCGAGCACGTACGACACCGCCGCGGTGACACGGGGCCGCGCCCGGCAGCCGATCGTGACGGTCGCCGTCCGCACCGTTCGATCGTGGGCGCCGCCCACCTGGGCCAGCTCGCGCTGCTGCCGATCCAGCGTCGCCTTCAAGCCGCGAAGCGCGACCTCCAGCCCGCGGCGCTCCTCGGCCAGCGCCCCGCGCCGCGCACGCAGCGCCTCCAGCGTCTTCGCCCAGGCCGGGGTGTCCGGCTTGGGATTCCGCATCTCCTCGGTCAGACCCGTCGCGAAGATGTTCGCGAACGCGCCCACGTCTTCCAGCTCGGCGGCGATCTGGGTCCGGCGCGCCTCGTTGTCCTTCATCCGGACCTCGGTGGCGTCGCGCTCGGCTGCCAGCGCGCGCGCGCGTGGGTCGGCGGCCTCGGTCTCGTTCACCTCCGCGCTGGTCAGTCCGATCACGTCGGCCGCCTCGCCCACCTCGGCGCGCAACGTCCGCGCGTCGAGCGCGCCCGGCAGCCGTTCGAACACGGCCCGCGCGGCGCCGCCTTCGCACGACACCGTCCGCACGCGCGTGACGCGCGCCCGATCCGGGAACACGACCACGCTTTCAATCTCGCCCTCGGCGTCCGGCACCGCGACGGCCCGCACCGTCGCCGGCGTCGCCACGGACAGAATGGTGAAAGCGGCCCTCGTGATCGCCAGCGCGCGCATGGTCAGTTCTGGCGGAGCTGCCAGCCCTTCGGGCGGGCGATCCGGTAGCTGAGCTTCAGCGTCTGCGTCGCGCCCGGCCCGAGCTCCAGCCGCCACCGCAGCACCCCCTCCGCGTCGGGCGGCTTCAGCGCTGCGGGCTGCACGCCCAGCAGCTTGACCTCGACCTTGTCACGCCCGCTGCGCGGCACCTGGTCGACGATCTCGATCGTCACCTTCCGCTTCTTGTAGTTGCCGATCTGGATCTGAACGTCGTAGGTCGTCTCGTCCGATTTCATGATGAGGCCGGTCGTCTTCGTGCTCGGGACCACCTGGCGCTCGAGCCGGACATCCTCGTCGGCGCCGAGAGGCAGCTCGATGTCGCCGCCCGGGCCCGTCGTCTGGATCTCGCCCACGCCGACCAGCTCGCCGTCATCGAAGATCGTGACCGGCCCGCGCAGCAGCGGACGCTGGCCGTCGTTGTGGACGCGGGCCCGCAGGAACGCGGTCGTCGCCAACCCGGGCGTCGCTTCGTGGAACACCGCTGCCCGGAACGGCTGGGACGCGAGCGGGACCCGGATCTGCTTCGCGGCGCTGGCGATCGTCGCGGTCGTCGGCGCGCGGTAGACGTAGTCGAGGCCGCCCGCGCTGGCCGCGGGCAGGTACGTGTCAGATTGCGCCTTCCCGTGCGCCGGCGCGGCTTCGAGCAGCGCCATCGGTACGGTGACGGTGGGGACCTTCTTGCCGTCGTCGATGATCGACATCAACCGGAGCGGCCGGCTGTCCGCCATCACCGACGCCGCCGGGTTCAGACCGCCGATGATTCGCGACTTGGCAGGCGCCGTCCGGATCTGCGGCGCGCCGGAAGGACGAGCACCGCGCAGCTCGACGACCTGACGGCGCAGGTCGTTCGCTTGCTTCTCGATCTCGCTCGACCGCGCGGCCTTGGTATTGGTCTCATCGTCGTTGTCGGGGCAGCCGTCCAGGCTGCCGGGCTCGTCGGGACATCCATCCATGTCGTCGGGAATGGCGTCGCCGTCCGCATCCATGTAGCCGTTGGCGTCTTCGGACTGGCGCTGCCGCAGCACCGGGACGAAATCGCTGCGTTCCCCGAGCGTCCAGGCCAGCCGCTCCGGCAGGTCGATCCCGTGGCCCGGCGTGGCCGTCGAGAGCAGCAGCGCCACGTCGTCCCAATCTTCTCCCGTCGTCTGCTGGACGACCGCCGCCGTCTCCAGCCGGACCTCGGCGCGCGCCGACGTGAAGTGCAGATCGTAGGCGGGCGTCCAGCTCGCGCCCGCGATGAAGTATTCGAGCTCCAGCTCCGCGCCCGAGCGGGCCGAGCCTGCATCGACGATCGCGGCGACGTCGACGACACGCTCCGCAGATCCGCCGCGCTCGAACGCCTTGTAGTCGGCCAGCAGGCGATCGCGCTCGGCCGTCAGGTTGCGGCGATCGACGTCGAGCCGCAGCAGGCGCCCGCTGGCCGCGCGCGAGCGCTCGGCCACGAAGTCGAGGGCCCGCCACCACGACGCCGCGTCCGCGGCCGGGATCTTGCGGCCCTCGCGCTTCTCTTCCGGAACCAGCGGCGCGGGCGCGAGGCCGCGCAGCAACCCGACCTCCCATTCGTCTGTCGCGCGGCGGTCGTCCAGCGCCAGCAGCCGATCGGCGACGCCGTCCAGCTGGTCGAGCAGCCGGTGCGCCTGCGCCAGCGTGGATCGCTCGCGCTCGGCCGCCGTCGCCTCGACGCGCAGCACCCGCCCACCGGCCGCAGAGACCCGGATGGTGTCGACGAGGACCGCGCCCGGCAGGCTCGGGAAGCGGACCATCGAGATGCCGCCGCCGCTCGGCGACGGGGCGCGCCCGCGCCGCCGGACCCGCGCCCGATCGCCGAACACGGTCACCTCCGCGATGCGCGTCTCGACGAGCGGCGCGCTCGCCGCGCCCGCCGCGGTCCAGACGACGCCGGGCACGCGGCCAGGGGGCGCCTGATTGATCGACGGCGGCGGCGACAGCGCTGCCAGCGCGGCGGCGAGAGCGAGGGCGGAGCCGGTCGTCATGACTCTGAGTGGGGAGCGAAGCCGTCCGCCATCACGACTGGCCTTGCGCGAGCGATCTCGGCGGTCATGTCGGCTCGGACGGCGCGCCGGGCCGGATGTCGCGACGTCGGCGTCACGTCGCCAATTTGTCTTGGCGCGCAACGCGAGATCAGCCACGCTGGAGTCATGAAGACTGTCGCTTCCCTTTCTCTTGTGGGTTGGTTGCTCGTGTCGTCGGCGCTGCTCGGGTGCGGAGACGGCCACAGTTCGGCCGACGCGGGTGGGGGCACCGGCGGCGGCGCCGGCGCCTCGGCGGGCGGCTCCAAGGTGCAGATCAACCACCTGAGCGCAGGCCGCGTGCCGCAGGGCGCCCAGGTCGAGCGCGCCGTACCCACCCCGATCAATGAAGGCGACAGCATCACGCTGGGCCTGAACGCCACCGATTTCCAGACCGCCGACAAGGTGGTGCGCGCCATCAACCAGCGCATGGGCCAGGGCGTGGCACAGGCGCTGGACGGGCGCACCGTGCGCGTGTCCGCGCCCCAGGACCCGGGATCGCGCGTGCGCATGATCGCCGAGATCCAGGAGATGCCGATCGAGACCTCCA
>DATFXS010000576.1:0-3259 GCA_035315605.1 Polyangia bacterium | reverse complement strand
CACCGCCTGCTCCCGCGCTACCGCCAGTGCCGCCGGAGCCGCCACGCCCGCCTGTGCCACCCGTCCCGGCGGTCCCACCGCTGCCGCCCGTCCCCGCGGTTCCGCCGCCGCCTCCGCGCCCGGCGTTGCCGCCGGTGCCGGCCGTCCCGCCCGTCGCGCCACCGCGGCCACCGACGCTTCCGCCGCTGCCGCCCGATCCACCGCTGCCACCGCTGGCGCCGTTGCCGCCGCCGGTACCTGCGGCGTCGCCACCGATGCCGCCGATGCTGCCGCCTGTCCCTCCGGCCGCGCCACCGCGCCCAGCCGTGCTGCCGCCGGCGCCACCGCGCCCGCCGATGGTGCCGCCCGCGCCGTCGCCGCCCGTTCCGGTCGGAGGATCGATGTGGACGCGCGCGCAGCCGCCGATCGCCAGCGCGATCGCGCCGACCAGGCCGACAACGATCGTTGAACGTCGATCAGAAGCGGAATGCACAGGTCACCGTCTTGTCGCCGGGCACGCAGGCGAGGGCTGCTGCCGGAGTGGGTTGCTCGGCGGCGTGCGGCCAGAGGAGGGCCGCGACGATCCCGCCGGCGACAGCCGCCGCGCCGAGCCCGATCGTCGTGCCGATCGCGATGTTGCGCCGGTCCTGGACGGTCGACTGCCCGGACGAGCAGCGGGGCCCGGCATCCTGGCAAAGGTCGAGCTGATGTTGCTGGTCGCGCCACCAGAGCGCGCTGCCGCCCGCGCCGAGCGCGGCTGCGACCGCAGCCCCCATGAACCAGAGGTGCGCGTGTCCGCGGTCGGCCGAGGTGTCGCGCTCGCCCCCGCCCGGCTGCGATCCGGCACCGCCGCTGGCGCCTGCGCCCGCCCCGGCCCCGTCCCCCGACGCCGTCGGAGGCGTCACGGGCGGCGACGGCGCCAGCGCCAGCTCGAGCTCCTTGTGCTCGCCGCCGGACACCTCGACGTCCTCGTCCTTCTCGGCGGGCGAGCACGAAGGGCAGCGCAGCGACAGCTGGTGCCGGCCGAACGGCAGCAGCAGGACGCCGTCGGGCTCCAGCTCGGCGGGATGGCCGTCCACGAACAGCGACGCGGTCGCCGGCTTGACGTGCACGGTGAACCGGCCGATGAACGTGTGGGCGCGCGCGAGCAGCGCCTCCGCGTGCCGCTTCTGCTCGGCCGTCAGCGGCCGCCGCTGATCGCGCAGCGACGCCGCCAGCGCGCGGGCCGCCTCGACGTAGTCGCGCAGCTCGAACGAGCACATGCCGATCCCGCGCAGCGTGCGCGCGGTGGGGGATTTTTCGTGCGCCTGCCGGAACAGCGCGCGCGCCTCCTGAAAGTGCCCGGCGTCGTACTCCGCGACCGCGTCGCCGATCAACACCGAGACCGGGGTCGAGTCCTCGTCGCTCTTCTCGGCGGCCCGTACCGCAGACGCTCCGCCCACCGCGATCGTCAAAGAAGCAAGTGCGACCAGACGTCGCAGGCTAAAAATCATCGACCGATAGCTTACCAGCTCGGTTTCTCTGGATCGATGGGCTCGACGGGCCGGAGGCCTTCGCGGGAACCGACGCGGCGGGCGCCGCCGCCTCGCCCTTCGGGTGCTCGCCTCCCTCGGCCCGCGCCTTGTCACCCGATCGGTGCGATGAATGCGTCGACCCGGTGTGCGCCGTCTTCGCTTCGGCGCCCGCCGTCGTCGGGCCGTGGGCGGTGGCCTCCGCAGGGGATTTTTCGGCAGGGGCAGCCGGGACCTCGCTGGCGCCGGCGGGCGCCGCGACCGCCTCCGACGGCGCAGCCGCCGGCGCTCCCACGGGCGCGGCCGCCGCCGGCGGTTCGGTCGGGGCCGGAAGCGCGACCGGCGCCGGAGCCGGCACCGCGGCCTCGTGCCGGGGCGCGTGCCGAGCATCCAACCACAGCCAGATCGCGCTGGCGAGCAGGGCCAGACCGACGGCCGCGGCGACGCTGGCGCTGCGGCGATCCTTCGGAGCGGGGAACTGCGCGTCCGGCGTCAACCGCGGCATCGCGATCTGCGTGATCAGCCCTTCGACCGGCGTCCCCATCGCCAGCTTGAGCTCGGTGCGCCCGACCTCCTCGACCGCCGCGATGAAGGCCGGCATGCTGCTGTAACGCTTGTCGAGATCCCGCGCGAGCGCACGGTGAATCACCCCGGCCAGCCGCTTGGGGCAGTCCGCCCGCAGGGTCTGCAGCGGCGGCGGATCGCGCTGCATGATGTCCAGCATCAGCCCCGAGAAGTGCTCGCCCACGAACGGCGTCCGCCCCGCGATCATCTCGTAGAAAACGACGCCCAGCGAATAGATGTCGATGCGGTGATCGGCGTGCTTGCCCGCCCGCACCTGCTCCGGCGCCATGTATTCGGGCGTGCCGACCACGTTGCCCGACAGGGTGATGTCGGCGGTGACGGCGGCGTCCGCGACGGTCAGCTTGGAAACGCCGAAGTCGAGCACCTTGCAGTCGCGGATCGAACCGTCCACGTCCAGGCAGAGGAAGATGTTGTCCGGCTTCAGATCGCGGTGGATGACGCCGTGGGTGTGGGCGGCCGCGACGCCGCGCATGGCCGGCAGCATGATGGCGACCGCCTCGACGAACGCCATCGGCCCGGTCCGCTTCATCCGTTCGGCGAGCGTCTCGCCCGCCAGCAGCTCCATGACCAGGCAGGCCGATCCGTGATGCTCGACGACGTCGAAGATCGTGACGACGTTGGGGTGATTGATGCGTCCGGCGGCCAGCGCCTCCCGCCGGAAGCGCGCCAGCACCTCGTTGCTGGCGGCCAGCGCGGGCAGGATCCATTTCAGCGCGACGTGGCGCTCGGTGCGGATGTTGACCGCCGCATAGACCTCCGCCATCCCGCCGCTGCCCAGCAGCCGCTCGATTCGGTACTTGTCCGCAACCACCTCGCCGATCGCGAGTGTCTGCGACGGTTTGGCGTCCTCAGCGCCATCCCCACCGTTCATCTGCAACCGCATGATTGAATCCGATCTGGCCCCAGGCGGCAAGCGAGGCTAGGGTATGGCACGTCGAAGAAACGCCCGCCATCGGGTAAAGTTCCGCGCGTTTAGGTGAGTCGCTTTGCGTCGCTGCGAACAGGCATCCTGACGGCTTGCGCGACCGCGGCCGGCGTCACGATCGCGACGCGGGCGGTCGGCCAGCTCGACCAGCCGCTGCCCGCTCCGCCCCCACGCAGCCAGCCGGCCCCGGCCCCCAAGCTGACCAAGCCGCCCGCGGTCAAGAAGCAGGCCCGGCCGACCTACCCCGCGGAGGCGCTGG
>DATFXS010000575.1:0-4182 GCA_035315605.1 Polyangia bacterium | reverse complement strand
GCGCATGACGATCCTGATGCTGGCGTTGCTGACGATGGCCGAGGGTGCGGGCGCCGCGCCGCTGCTGGAGAAGGGCGAGCGTCTGTTCCGGCAGAACGACGTCGCGGGCGCCATCGCGGCGTTCGACGAGGCGGCGAAGGTCGACCCCAAGGACGCACGGCCCCACTACCTCAAGGGCGTCGCGCTGGAGAAGAAGGGCGACAACCCCGGCGCGGTGACCGCCTACAAGGCCGCGATCGCGCGCAAGGCCGACTTCGCCGAGGCCCACAACAACCTGGGGGCGCTGCTGCTGGCGCGCAACGATCTGCCGGGCGCGGCCGCCGAGCTGGAGGCGGCGGTGAAGGTGAAGCCCGCCTACGCCGAGGCCCAGTACAACCTGGGCGTCGCGCGCGACGGCCTCGGCAAGAAGCAGGAGGCGGTCCTCGCCTACAAGGAGGCGGTGCGGCTGAAGCCGGAGGACGCTGTCTACCGGATGAACCTGGGCGCGGCCTTGCGGCGCACCGGCGACGTACCGGGCGCGCTGGTCGCGCTGAAAGAGGCGACGCGCCTGGCGCCGCGCGACGCGACCGCGTGGGCCGACTACGGCATGGTGCTCTCCGACAACAAGAGCTACGACGACGCGGGCGTGGCGCTCGAGAAGGCGACCAAGCTGAAGCCCGACTTCGCCCTGGCCTGGAACCGGCTGGGGCGGGTGGCGCTCAAGCGCGGCCAGCCGGCAGCAGCGGTGACGGCGCAGGAGAAGGCCCGCAAGCTCGAGCCGAAGAACGGCGCCTTCGCGGCGGATCTGTGCCGCGCGCTGATCGAGCAGAAGGAGGCGGGCCGCGCCGTCCCGGAATGCCGCGCCGCAGTCGACCTCGACCCCAAGAACCCGCTCGGGCACTACGAGCTGATGAAGGCGCTGGTCGCGAAAGGCGACTGCGCGGGGGCGAAGACCACGAACGCGACCTTCAAGTCCCTGCCGGTCAAGCCCGAGGCGAAGCAGCAGGCGGACGCGATCCTGGCCACCTGCAAGAAGTAAGCACAGCCGCCTTGCCGGTTGCGGTGGCGCTCTGCTAGTGTCCCGAGATGCTGCCGGACGGTCATCTTCGGGAAGCGCTCACCTTCGACGACGTCCTGCTGGTTCCGGCCGAAAGTGACGTCGTTCCCAAGGACGTCGAGGTCCGGACGCAGCTGACGCCGGGCATCCGGCTGGCGATCCCGATCGTGTCGTCGGCGATGGACACCGTCACCGAGGCGGCGACGGCGATCGCGATGGCGCGCGAGGGCGGCATCGGCATCGTCCACAAGAACCTGACCATCGCCGAGCAGGCGCTGGAGGTGACCAAGGTCAAGAAGGCGGAGACGGGCGTCGTCGTCAACCCGGTCACGGTCGCGCCCGAGCAGAGGCTGGCCGCCGCCGTCGAGCTGATGCGGCGGCACGAGATCTCCGGGCTGCCGGTGGTCGCCGCCGACGGGCGGCCGGTCGGCATCCTCACCAACCGCGACATCCGCTTCGAGCGCAACCTGGACCAGCCGGTCAGCGCGATGATGACGAAGAAGCTGATCACGATCGGCGAGGGGACGACGCTGGAGGCGGCCAAGGAGCTGCTGCACAAGAACCGGATCGAGAAGCTCCTGGTCATCGACACCGCCGGCCTGCTCAAGGGCCTGGTGACGATCAAGGACATCGAGAAGGCGCAGCAGCACCCATACGCGGCGAAGGACGACTTCGGCCGCCTGCGCGTCGGGGGCGCGGTGGGCGTCGGGCCGGATCGCGACGAACGCGTCGACGCCTTGCTGAAGGCGGGATGCGACGTCATCTGCATCGACACGGCACACGGGCACGCGCGCGGCGTCGTGCAGTCTGTCGCGGACGTGCGCCGCAACTTCCCGAAGGCCCAGATCATCGCCGGCAACGTGGCGACGGGGGAGGGCGCGCTGGCGCTATCGAAGGCGGGCGCCGACGCGGTCAAGGTCGGCATCGGCCCGGGGTCGATCTGCACCACCCGCGTCGTGGCGGGCGTCGGCGTCCCGCAGATCACGGCGATCGGCGACTGCGCGAAGGCGCTGGCGTCGACGAGCACCAACATCATCGCCGACGGCGGCATCAAGTACTCGGGCGACGTCGCCAAGGCGATCGCCGCGGGCGCGCACGTGGTGATGATCGGCAGCCTGTTCGCCGGCACCGACGAGGCGCCGGGCGAGATCATCCTCTACCAGGGCCGCAGCTACAAAGTGTACCGGGGCATGGGATCGATCGGCGCGATGCGGGCCGGCAGCCGGGATCGTTATTTCCAGGCCGAGGTGACCAGCGACGCCAAGCTGGTCCCCGAGGGGATCGAGGGGCGCGTGCCGTACCGCGGGTCGCTGTCCCAGTCGATCTACCAGCTGATCGGGGGCCTCAAGTCGGGCATGGGCTACACGGGATGCCGCACGATCGACGACCTGCGCACGAAGGCGCGCTTCATGCGCGCGACGGCGATGGGGTTGCGCGAATCGCACGTGCACGACGTCATCATCACCAAAGAGGCGCCCAACTACCGCGTCGAGCAATGACAACGTGACGGCCAGACGCGACCTGATCCTGATCCTCGACTTCGGCGGGCAATACACGCAGCTGATCGCGCGCCGCGTGCGCGAGCAGAAGGTCTACTCGGAGATTCATCCGTTCAACCTTCCGCTCGCGAAGATCCGCGAGCTGGCGCCGCGCGGGATCATCCTGTCGGGCGGTCCGGCCTCCTGTTACGCGGAGGGGGCCCCCAAGATCTCGACCGAGATCTACGAGCTGGGCGTCCCGATCCTGGGGATCTGCTACGGCACGCAGCTGACCGCGCTGACGTTCGGCGGCAAGGTGATCCCGGCCGAGCGGCGCGAGTACGGCCGGGCGACCGTGCGCGTGAAGAGCGCGGGCGATCTGTTCCACGGCTTCGCGGCGGGCGAGGAGATCCCGGTCTGGATGTCGCACGGCGATCGCGTCGAGTCGCTGCCCGCCGGCTTCGAGGTCGTCGGCGAGAGCGCCAACTGCCCGGCGGCGGCGGTGGCGGCGCAGGCGCGCAAGTTCTGGGGCGTGCAGTTCCATCCCGAGGTCGCGCACACGCCACGCGGGGGCGAGATCCTGGCGAACTTCCTCTTCCGCATTTGCGGCTGCGAGCCGAGCTGGACGATGGCCGGCTTCGTGGGCGAGGCGGTCGCCGCCATCACGGCCAAGGTCGGGACGCACGGGCGCGCGGTCTGTGGGCTGTCGGGCGGCGTCGACTCGTCGGTGGCGGCGGCGCTGGTGCTCAAGGCGATGGGATCGCGCCTGACCTGCATCTTCGTCGATACGGGTCTGCAGCGCGCGAACGAGGCGACGCAGGTTGAATCGCTGTTCCGCGACGCGTTCAAGGCCGACCTGCGCGTCGTCGACGCGAGCGAAAGATTTTTGGGCAAGCTGGCCGGGGTCAAGGATCCGGAGCAGAAGCGCAAGATCATCGGGCGCGAGTTCATCGCCGTCTTCGAGGAAGAGGCGAAGAAGGTGGGCGACGCGGAGTTCCTGGTCCAGGGGACGCTGTATCCGGACGTCATCGAGTCGGTGTCGTTCAAGGGGCCGTCGGCGACGATCAAGTCGCACCACAACGTGGGCGGCCTGCCGGAGCGGATGCACCTCAAGCTGATCGAGCCGCTGCGCGAGCTGTTCAAGGACGAGGTTCGCGCGCTCGGCGCGGAGATCGGGCTGCCGCGCCACGTGCTCTGGCGGCAACCCTTCCCGGGGCCCGGCCTTGCGGTGCGTGTGCTGGGCGAGGTGACGCGCGCGCGCTGCGACGTGCTGCGCGCCGCTGACGTCATCATCGAGGAGGAGATTCGGTCAGCGGGTCTCTACGAGTCGATCTGGCAGTCGTTCGGCGTGCTCCTGCCCGTGCAGCCGGTCGGCGTGATGGGCGACGAGCGCACCTACGCGGACGCGCTGGCGCTGCGCGCCGTTCACTCGAAGGACGGCATGACGGCCGACTGGGTGCCGCTGCCTTACGACCTGCTCGCGACCATCTCGTCGCGCATCGTCAACGAGGTCAAGGGCATCAACCGCGTGGTCTATGACATCTCGTCGAAGCCCCCCGCGACGATCGAGTGGGAATAGCGGAGGCGCGATCCTCCTCGTCGTCGCGCTGGCCTGTCTGGGGGCCGGCGTGGCGCGGGCGGAGCACGACCCCGACGGGCCGCTGCGCG
>DATFXS010000574.1:0-17794 GCA_035315605.1 Polyangia bacterium | reverse complement strand
GGCTACAGATCCGACAGCTCGAAGGACCTGCCGCAACTGCCACAGACGAGCGAACCTCCCTGAAGTTGGCGATAGGTTGCAGCGAGGGTCGCGCAGTGGGGACAAGGCAGCGGGCTTGGGAAGTCCAAGACATGCCGAGGGAACTCAATCGGTTCCGGAAACGCGGCCGGCTCGTCGATAGAGCTGACCTCGTCGCCCTCGGTGGGACGAACGTGAATGGAGATGGCATCCGGGTTCACGCGAAGCCAAACGCGGCGGCGGCCGAACGACCATTGCGGCAGGCTCGCCGGGCCAATCACGGCCTGTACTTCCTGCGCACCGGGAGGCGCGCCCGCCAGCTCCAGAATCCTGCTGACGACCGCGGGCGCGGTGTGCAAGTAGTAGCAGTGTCGAGATGGATGCCAACCAAAGCGAATCTCGAATCGGTCGGCTGAGACATTCGCGTCGCAGCCCTCCGGTCGTTCGAGCATGAACCGGAGGACCTTCGACGATCCGAGATCCAACGCGTAGCGCTCACCTTCGAGAACGCGGATCACCCTCGAAAAGCTTTCCGGATCTCGCGCTCTCTCGTTCCAGGCCATCGCTCAACCGCCCAACCGTTATTTACGGGCCGCGAGGCTAGAAGCCGAGGCCGAGGACGTTGCGCATGTCGTAGAGGCCGGGCTGGCAGCCGACCACCCAGAGGGCCGCGCGCACCGCGCCGACGGCGAACGTGTCGCGGGTGCTGGCGCGGTGGGTGATCTCGATGCGGTCGCCGTTGCCGAGGAACATGACCGTGTGGTCGCCGACGACGTCGCCGCCGCGCAGGGTCTGGATGCCGATCTCGCTGGTGCTGCGCGCGCCGATGTCGCCGTGGCGCGCGTAGCGGGCGGCGGCGGCCAGGTCGCGGCCCGCGCCCTCGGCGACCGCTTCAGCCAGGCGCAGGGCGGTGCCGGACGGCGCGTCCTTCTTGCCGCGGTGGTGGGTCTCGACGAGCTCCAGGTCGTAATCGGGGCCGAGCGCGCGCGCGGCGTCGGCGACCAGCTTCAGCATGACGTTGATCCCGACGGAATAGTTCGCGGCGTAGACGACCGGGATCCGCGTCGCCGCCACGTCGAGCGCGGCGCGCGCGTGCGTCCCGAGGCCCGTCGTCCCGACGACCAGCGCCACGCCTTGCCCGGCGGCCGCGGTCGCGACCGACTCGGTCACGCTGGCGGCGGTGAAGTCGATCCAGACGTCGGTCTCGCCCTTGGCGGGCAACGTGCCGGTGATCGAGACGCCTGCCCGCTCGATGCCGGCCAGCACGCCCGCGTCCTTGCCCACCGACACGTGGCCGGGGCGCTCCGACGCCGCCGCCAGCACCGCGCGCGGCGTCGCCGCCAGGACGGCGCGCACGAGCGCGCGTCCCATCCGCCCGTCTGCGCCGAGCACCGCGATGCGAACCGGCCGGGCCATCGCTACCCTTCGAGCAGACCCAGCTCGTCGAGCTGGGCGCGCAGCTTGGCGCGGTGCTGTTCCGCCAGCGGATAAAGCGGCGGCCGGATCTCCTCGGTGATTCGCCCCATCATCGCCAGCGCGGCCTTGACCGGAATCGGGTTCGCCTCGACGAACAGGCCTTCGCCGAGCGGCAGCAGCCGATAGTGAAGCTGCCGCGCCCGGTTCCATTCGCCCGCCGCGGCCGCGTCCCACATAGCGCTCATCAGCGCCGGGGCGACGTTGCTGACGACGGAGACGACGCCGCGCCCGCCCAGCGCGAACATCGGAAAGGCGGTCGCGTCGTCGCCCGACAGCACCGCCACGCGGTGGCCGACGCGCGCGATCACCTGCGACGCGCGCAGCGCCGACCCGGTCGCCTCCTTGACGCCGACGACCTCGGGCATCTCCGCGAGCCGCTCGATCGTTTCGGGCAACAGGTCCGAGGCGGTCCGCGACGGGACGTTGTAGAGGATGGTCGGCAGCGACGCGGCCTGCATGATCGCCCGGAAGTGGCGGTACAGGTGTTCCTGCCCGGGACGGTTGTAGTAGGGCGTCACCAGCAACAGGCCGTCGGCGCCCGCGCGCTTGGCCGCGATCGACAGGTCGATCGCCTCGTGCGTCGAGTTCGATCCGGTCCCGGCGATCACCGGGACGCGCTTGGCCGCGGCCTCGATCACCACCTCGATGACGCGAATGTGCTCCTCGCTGGTCAGGGTGGGCGACTCGCCCGTCGTGCCGACCGGAACCAGGCCGTCGACGCCCGCCGCGATCTGCTCGTCGACCAGGCGGCGCAGGGCGTCCTCGTCCAGCAGATCGCGCCGGAACGGCGTCACGAGCGCGGTGATGACCCCTTCGAACATCGCCCCTTCCTATATCACAGGGCCGAACGCACGATCGGAATGAACCGGCCGTCCCGCAGGCGGCCCGCGGCGACGCGCACCGAGTGCAGCGCGGGGACCCCGAGCGCGGTCCGCCCCTCGGTGGTGGCCAGCTCCACCGTGCGCGGCTCGGCGGCGATCCCGTCGGGCGTCAGCCGCAGCACCAGCATCTGCAGGGCGGGCGCGCTGACGTCGGCCGGCAAGCGCCATTCGATCTGGACGTGGTCGCCCTGTCGATCGATCCGCAAGCCGGGCGTCTCCATCGGCGTGTCGTCCGACGGGGCCTGCGGCGCCGCGTGCCCGAGGGCGCTGATGCGCGCCGCGTACAACCGGCGCTTGTCCGCGTCGGTGGTCGCCTCCGCGAGCCGCCGGTAGATCGCCGCGGCCTCTGCGGTCAGGCCCTGCTTGACGCAGAGCTCGGCCATCGTCTCGGTGTCGAACATGGTCAGGATGATATCCGCCGCACCTGCGCGACGTCTTCCCGAATCTGCGCGACGAGCGCGTCGACCGACTCGAAGCGGCGTTCGTCGCGCAAGCGCTGCCCGACCTCCAATCGCAGCCGCCGGTCATAGAGATCGCCGTCGAAATCGAGGAGATACGCTTCGACCGTGACGCCGGCGCCCCCAAACTGCGGGTTCGTTCCGACGCTGAGCGCCGCGGCGCGCGACGTCCCCGCGAGCGGGCCGTCGAGCACCCGCGCCCGCGCCGCGTAGATGCCGAGCTTCGGGCGCAGCTCGCCCTCGGCGGCGACGTTCGCGGTCGGAAAGCCGAGCCCGTGCCCGCGCCCGGCCCCGCGCGCGACGCGCCCTTCCAGCTCGAACGGCCGCCCGAGCAGGTGGGCCGCGGCCTGCACGTCGCCCGTGGACACCAGCTCCCGGACGCGCGTCGACGAACAGGGCACGCCCCCGAGCGCGATCGGTGGAATGACCGCGACCTCGATCCCCTTTTCGGCGCCCCGCGTCCGGAGCATGGTGGCGTCTCCGAGACGGCCACGCCCGAAGCTGAAGTCGTAACCGACGACGACGTCTCGCGCGCCCAGCTGGCCGGCGAGCACGCCGTCGATGAAGGCCGCCGCCTCGATGGCCGCGAACGCCCGGGTGAACGGTTCCACGACGGCGATGTCGATGCCCGCCTCGGCGCAGAGCTCCAGCCGGCGTTCCAGCGACATGATCAGCGGCGGCGCCCGGTCGGGCGCGAACAGCCGGGCGGGGTGGGGCGTGAACGTCAGCACCGCCGACGGGCAGCCACGGTGGGCGGCGCGAGCCCGTACCTCCGCCAGCAACGCGGCGTGTCCCAGGTGGACGCCGTCGAAGTTTCCGATCGCCACCGCGAGGGGCGCCGTCGCCGGGTCCACCCCGGCGCTGGTCGCGTAACTGGCCGCGCCAGGAATGATCTTCATGAGTGCGTAGGTGTGATCATGCTGTGGATAGTGGCGATCAAATCTTCGAGCTCGAACGGTTTTTCGAGAATGCGCTCGTGCGTCACGCCCAGCGCGGCGCGCCGCCGTGGCGGCACGCCGGTCATCAGCGCGAGCGGCGCGCCATGGAAAATGTCGGCCAGCTCCGCGGGCAGCTGCGCTGGTCCGGCCGATCCGGCGACCATCAGGTCGCTCAGCACGGCCACCGGCTGGTTGCCTTCCCCGCCCCAGTCGCGTGCCGCGCGCACGTCGCGGACCAGCGCGGGCGCAAAACCGGCCTCGCGCAACACCTGGACCACGAGCCCGCCGATGTGAACGTCGTCTTCGATGATCAGAATTACTTCAGCAGCCATTGACTTCCATGCTCGCGACAACAAGAATAGCGGCCCGAGTTGAAGACGACATTCTTCTCGGCGTCAACATCAAGGATGGGAACCCGCGGACGGGTTCCCAAACCCTCCTGGCAGATCCTTCTAACAGGACACCGGGCCTTGGTTGACACGGATGGGAGCTATCACCATGGCCGCGCCAGCTAGAGGGACAGTGAAACAGACGAAGTTCATCTTCGTCACCGGCGGAGTGGTCTCTTCGCTGGGCAAAGGGCTGGCATCGGCGTCGATCGGCAGCTTGCTGGAGACGCGCGGGCTCAAGCTGACGATCCAGAAGCTGGATCCGTACCTCAACGTCGACCCGGGGACAATGAACCCGATGCAGCACGGCGAGGTGTTCGTCACCGACGACGGCGCCGAGACCGACCTCGACCTCGGTCACTACGAACGCTTCGTCTCCCAGCGGATGACGAAGCTGAACAACGCCACCAGCGGACAGATCTATCAGACCGTCATCCAGAAGGAACGCCGCGGCGAGTACCTGGGCGGCACGGTGCAGGTGATCCCGCACGTCACCGACGAGATCAAGGCGCGCATCCTCGAATGCGCCAAGGGTCAGGACGTTCTGATCGTCGAGGTGGGCGGCACGGTCGGCGACATCGAATCGCTGCCGTTCCTGGAAGCGATCAGGCAGCTGCGTCTCGAGGTGGGGGCGACCAACGCCGTCTCGGTCCACGTCACGCTGGTGCCGTACATCGGCGCCGCCGGCGAGCTGAAGACCAAGCCGACCCAGCACTCGGTGATGAAGCTGCGCGAGATCGGCATCCAGCCCGAGATCCTGCTCTGTCGGTCGGAGCGCGGCCTCGAGCCCGCGATGAAGAAGAAGATCGCGATGTTCACCAACGTCGCGCCCGACGCCGTGTTCTCGGCCGAGGACGTCGACTGCATCTACGAGGTCCCGATCCGCTTCCACTCCGAGGGCGTCGACGACAAGATCGCCGAGCTGCTCAACATCTGGTCGCGCGCGCCTGAACTGACAGGCTGGGAGCGGGTGGTCCACCGCCTCAAGAGCCCGCAGGCCGAAGTCGAGATCGGTCTGGTCGGCAAGTACGTCGACCTCGTCGAGTCGTACAAGAGCCTCAACGAGGCGCTCATGCACGGCGGCATCGGCAACGACTGCCGCGTCAACCTGCACCACATCGACTCGGAGGAGATCGAGAAGCGGGGCGCCCCGCAGCTCCTCTCCGAAATGGACGGGATCCTGGTGGCGCCCGGCTTCGGCAGCCGCGGCATCCAGGGAAAGATCGACGCCGTCCGCTACGCGCGCGAGCAGGGCGTGCCGTTCTTCGGCATCTGCCTGGGCCTGCAGATGGCGGTCATCGAGTTCGCACGCAACGTCGTCGGCCTCAAGGGCGCCAACTCCACGGAGATGGAGACGGGCACGCCGTATCCGGTCGTCGACCTGATGCCAGACCAGCGCAACGTGACCGACAAGGGGGCGACGATGCGGCTCGGATCGTATCCGTGCGCGCTCGCGCCCGGATCGAAGGCGGCGGCCGCGTACGGCGCATCCGAGATCAGCGAGCGGCACCGCCACCGCTACGAGGTGAACAACGACTTCCGCGAGGCGCTGACCGGGCACGGCATGCTGATCTCGGGCGCGTCGCCGGATCGCCGCCTGGTCGAGATGATCGAGCTACCGCAGCATCCTTACTTCGTCGGCTGCCAGTTCCACCCCGAGTTCAAGTCGCGGCCCCAGGCACCTCATCCGCTGTTCCAGTCGTTCATCGCCGCCGCCCTCAGGGCCCGTCTGGGCGACCGCCGGCGACGCCAGTCCGAAGCCGCCGCCTCGGCTCTGCCGCAGCAGTAATCACGCCTGTAATCAGGTGGTTACGAAGTTTATGCGGCGCCGGGCGGGAGTGTGCGACATGGTGTGTGCAATTCGTGTACCAATTTGCCCATTGTGGCTTGTCGCATCGGACCCATAGGTGTTAAAAAGAGATCGCTGCCATGACCAATGTCGATCGCGTCGAGCGTAGCGCGGCTTTGCCGCGCGGAGCTCATCGCGGGGGGTTTGGGACCCCCTGGGGGTCCCAATGTCGATAGAAATAAAGCAGCACCTACGTCTCTCGCAGCAGCTGGTGATGACCCCCCAGCTGCAGCAGGCGATCAAGCTCCTGCAGCTGTCGCGCATGGAGCTGTGCGACATGGTGCGCGACGAGATGCTCGAGAACCCGATTCTCGAGGACTCGGTCGAATCGGCCAACGAGCAGGCGAAGGCCGCGGAAGCGCCGGCCGAGGTCGACGGCAACGGCGCCGACGTCGAGCGCGTCGGCGAGACCGAGACGCCGATGGTCGAGATTCGCGAGGAGAAGGCGGACACGACCGCCGAGGTGAAGGCCGACGCCAGCTCGCCCGAGGCGGTCAACGACTTCGACTGGGAAGGCTACCTGGACAACCAGGCGGCGGCGGCGCCGATGCCGTCGTACAAGTCGAACAACGAAGACCTGCCGTCGCTGGAAGCCACGCTGACGCGCGGCACGTCGCTGTTCGACCACCTGGAGTGGCAGCTGAAACTGTCCCACTTCACGCTGGAAGAAGACGGCATCGCGATGCTGATCATCGGCAACCTGACGCCCGACGGCTACCTCGAAGATTCACTCGAGGATCTGGCGGAGGAAGCCGGCGTGACGCTGGAGCTGGCGGAGTCGGTGCTGAAGCGGATCCAGGAATTCGATCCGGTCGGCGTCGCCGCCCGATCGCTCGAGGAATGCCTGCTGATCCAGGCCCGCCACATCGGGGCTGACGACGATGTGGTGGTGGGAATCATCACCAAGCACCTCGCCAATCTCGAGAAGAAGAACTACCAGGCCATCGCCAAGGACCTGGGGCAGCCGCTCGAGGAGATCTACGAGGCGGCCAAGGTTCTCAAGAACTTCGACCCGAAACCGGGCCGCGAGTACACCGCCGAGGAGCCGACCTACATCACCCCGGACGTCTACGTCCACAAGGTGGGCGACAAATACTTCGTCGTCGCGAACGATGACGGCCTGCCAAAGCTCAAGATCTCCGACTTCTATCGTACGGCCCTGGCCGGCGGCGCGAAGGCCCGCGAATACATCCAGGAAAAGCTACGGAGCGCGCAGTGGCTGATCAGGTCGATCCAGCAGCGGCAGCGGACGATTGTCCGGGTCACGGAGTCGATCCTGAAGTTTCAGCGGGAGTTTTTCGACAAGGGGACCGCGCACTTGAAGCCCCTCATCCTGCGGGACGTCGCCGAGGACATCGGGATGCACGAATCCACCGTATCCCGCGTCACCACGAACAAGTACGTTCATACGCCGCAGGGAATCTACGAGCTGAAGTACTTTTTCAACTCGGGGATTGCTCGCACCGACGGCGAGGATCTGGCGTCCGAGGCGGTCAAGCTCAAGATCAAACAGATCATTGGCTCGGAGAGTCCGCAAAATCCGCACTCCGATCAGCGGATCGTCGAGCTGCTCAAGGACCAGAATATCGAAATAGCCCGACGGACGGTGGCCAAGTACCGTGAGCAACTTCGCATCCTTTCCTCGTCGAAACGCCGGCAAGTTTTCTAGGCAGGCGTACCTCTGCCTTTTATTGTCCCTCGACGGGAAAAAGGGTAAAAGCCTGCCCGGTAGCGCTCCCGCAATGACCCAGAATCGGTAAGGGGGAAGGCAGCGTCATGCAGCTTTCGACGACGTTCCGGCACATGGATGCATCACAGGCCGTGCGGGAGTATGCGGCCGAGAAGCTCGAGAAGATCCGGAAGTACTTTCACAAGGATCCGATCTCGGCCCACGCGACGTTCTCGGTCGAGCGCGGTTTTCACCACGTCGCAGACCTGAACATCACGCTGCCGAGCGGCATCGTGATCAACGCGAAGGAGACGACGGAGGACATGTACTCGTCGATCGACCTCGCGGCCGCGCGCATCGAGCGTCAGGTCCGGCGCTGGAAGGACAAGATCCGCGACCACAAGCCGCACGGCGGGCCGTCGACGTCGGTGCGCGAGATGGTGATCGAGCCGGAGGAGGTCGAGCCGCCTCCCGCGCCGGCGCCGTCCGCGTCCCCCAAGGCGCCCGTCGCGCCCGCGCCGGCGAACCACAATTTCCAGGTCGTCAAGGACGAACGGTTCACGGCCCGGTCGATGACCGTGGAAGACGCGGTGATGCAGTTGAACCTGCTCGGCGACGAGCTTCTGGTCTTCACCGATGCGGGCAACGGGCGGACGTCGGTCCTCTACCGGCGCAAGGACGGCAAGTACGGGCTGATCGAGACCGCGAACGCCGCGGCCAATTCAGGCGGGCGCTGAACACATCCCTCGCGCGCCATGAGAGTCATCGACTTCCTCGCCCCCGATTGCATCATCGCGGCGCTGCAGGCGAGGACCAAGCCCGCGGTGCTGACGGAGCTGTCGGCGCACCTGGCGAAGGTGGTCCCGGGGGTGGAGGCCGAGGCGCTGCGCAAGGTGCTGGAAGAACGCGAGCAGCTGGCGTCGACGGCGATCGGCGACGGGATCGCCATCCCCCACGGCAAGCTGGATTCGGTGGGGCGCCTGGTGGGCGCGCTCGGGCGGGCGGTCGACGGCATCGAATTCGAATCGATCGACGGCAAGCCGACCAACCTGGTGTTCATGCTGGTCGCCCCCGCGAGCTCGACGGGCGTTCACCTCAAGGCGCTGGCGCGCCTGTCCCGCCTGTTCCGGGACGGCGATTTCCGCAAGCGCCTGCTGGACGCGCCCACCGGCGAGGCGATGTACCAGGTGATCGTCGAGGAAGACTCCAAATACTAGGCCCTTCCCTGCGGCAGAGGGTCGGGTGACATTTCTTTCCCCTCGCCCCGCGAAGCGGGGAGAGGGTTGGGGTGAGGGGTCCGGCGCCTTTGTCGAGTATCATGTCGGCACAATGACGCCGACGCTCACGGTCCGGTCGCTGCTCGACGAGAGCGCCGAGCTGCGGCTGGTGCTGCTGGCGGGTGAATCGGGGCTCGGCCGGCGCATCACCATCCAGCGCATCCAGAAGCCCGGGCTGGCGCTGGCCGGGTTCGTGCGGCAGGTGCACCCCGAACGCGTCCAGGTGCTGGGCGCGACCGAGATCTCGTATCTGGAGACGTTGCCCGAGGACGCCGCGCGCGCGTCGGTGGAGGGCTTCTTCGCGCTGAACCCCGCCTGCGTCGTCGTCACCAAGGGCCTCGAGATCCCGCCCCTCCTGCGCGAGGCGGCCGATCGCTTGGGGGTGCCGCTGCTGCGCACGCCGCTGATCTCGTCGGTCGCGATCGATCAGATCCAGAAATACCTGGAGCTCCAGCTCGCCCCGACCGCCAGCATCCACGCCGTGCTGATGGACGTGCTGGGCGTCGGCGTGCTGCTGCTGGGCAAGAGCGGTATCGGCAAGTCGGAGGCCGCGCTGGACCTCATCATGCGCGGGCACCGCCTGGTCGCCGACGATCTGGTCGAGGTGCGGCGCACCTCCGGCAGCATCCTGGTCGGGTGGGCGTCCGAGCTGATCAAGCACCACATGGAGGTGCGCGGCCTCGGCATCATCAACATCAAGGATATGTTCGGCGTCGCCGCCGTACGCGACGAGAAGCGCATCGAGCTCGTGCTGGAGCTGATTCGCTGGGATCAAACCGACGCCCACGATCGCCTGGGCCTCGACGAGATGGTCTATCCGATCCTGGAAGTGCAGGTGCCGCTCTTGCGCATTCCCGTCAGCCCGGGCCGCAACGTCAGCTCGCTGATCGAGGTGGCCGCGCGCAACCGCCTCTTGCAGGTGCGCGGCCATCACTCCGCGCGTGAATTCCAGGAACGGCTCGACCGGGCGCTCGCCGACGCGCGCGAGCGGCGCTGGCGGGACGACGTCGAATGAGGCTGGTCATCGTGACGGGCGTATCCGGCGCCGGCAAATCGACGGCGCTGCGCGCCCTGGAAGACCTCGGTTTCTATGCGGTCGACAACCTGCCGCTGCCGATGGTGCCGCAGCTGCTGGACCTGTTGTCCAGCCGGCCCGACATCGATCGCACGGCGCTGGGCATCGACGCGCGCAGCGGCGACTTCCTGGCGGGGATGACGTCGATCTTCGCCGAATTGCGCAAGCGCGGGCACTCGGTCGAGGTCCTGTTTCTCGAGGCATCGGACGAGATTCTGTTGCGGCGGTTCTCGGAGACGCGGCGGCGCCACCCGCTGTCCGACACCGACATTCGCGCCGGCATCGCCGCCGAGCGGCAGACGCTGGCCGGCCTGCGCCAGGAGGCGAGCGCGGTCGTCGACACCGGGACGCTGAACGTGCACGTGCTGCGTGGCCTGATTCAGGAACGCTACGGCCGCGGCGAGGGTGAATTGGCGGTGACGCTGCTGTCGTTCGGGGTCAAGCACGGCATCCCCGCCGAGGCCGACATCGTGCTGGACGTCCGCTTTCTGCCGAACCCGTTCTTCGTGCCCGAGCTGTCAGCCCTGTCGGGCGAGGACGACGCGGTGGTGCGATTCGTCATGGACGACCCCGAGACCAGGGCGTTCCTCGACGACGCGGAGCGGCTGGTGCAGCGTTCCGTGCAGGGGTTCCTGCGCGAGGGGAAGTCGTACGCGACCGTCGCCATCGGCTGCACGGGCGGCCGCCACCGCTCGGTCGTTCTCGCCAAGGATCTGGCCCGGCGCCTCGGCGCCAGCGGCCTCGCGATCTCGATCCGCCACCGCGACATTGCGATCTGATACCATCGATGCCGTGAGGTACGCGGGGATCGCGGCGCTGGCGGCGGCGTTCTGGCTGAGCGTCGCGACCGCCCGTCTGATCATTCACCATCACTCTCCGCGTGCCGCCGCGCCCCAGACGAAGTCCCGCGTCATCGTCGTGTCGCTCGTAGCGCGGCCCGCGGACGCGACTTCGAGATACCCCAGACGCCGGCTTCACCACGGCTGCACCGGGGCGGCGGGGCCGGCTTCCGAGCATTGGGTGCTGCCCCGCCCATTCCAGACTCGGTGATCGCGGCCACGCGCGCTCGGGGTTCCCGCCCTTGCGCGCGGTGGTAAAATACCCGGCTTCATGGCGACGGCATCCGCAGGCGAGGCCCAGGTCGGGCTCGTCATCGTCACCCACGCCGGTTGCGGGGACTGCCTGCTCGCCGCCGCGGCTGGAATCGTCGGACCGGTCCCGGCGTCGACGGCGGTCGGGGTGCTGCAGTCCGAGGGCTTCGACGACATCGTCCAGCGCGTCAGCCGGGCCTGCGACGAGGTCGACTCGGGCGTCGGGATCCTGATCCTGGCGGATGTCCACGGGTCGTCGCCGTTCCGCGCCTGTCTCGCGATGGTCGACGGCACCCGTCCGGTCGAGATCGTCGCGGGCGTCAACCTGCCGATGCTGATCAAGCTGGCCACCTGCGATCGCCGCGGCCTGCGCCCCGTCGAGGTGGCCGAGCTGGTCAAGGAGGTGGGCAAGCGCTCGATCCGCCTGGGCTCGGAGCTGACCGGGAAGTTCGCGATCCCGCGCGAAGGTCCAACCGGCAAAGACGATCAACACTGATGGCGCACGCTGAACGCGAGGTGCAGGTCAGGAACAAGCTCGGCATGCACGCGCGTGCCGCCGTGAAGTTCGTCCAGATCGCGAACGGGTTCCGGTCCGAGGTGAAGGTCGTCAAGGACGATCAGGAGGCCAACGGCAAGAGCATCATGGGCCTGCTGACGCTGGTGGCCGCGCACGGCGTGACGATGACGGTGGTGTGCGACGGGGACGACGCGGCGGCCGCGGTGGCGGCGCTGGCCGAGCTGGTGGCGAGCGGCTTCGGGGAAGGGGTGGATCCGTGATGGAGAAACTGGTCGGCGTCGGCGCATCACCCGGCATCGCGATAGGCGTCGCGCACGTCCTCGCGAGTCGCGTCGAGATTCACGAACGCCACATCGCGGCCGAGCAGGTCGATGCGGAGGTGAAGCGGTTCGAGCGCGCGCTGATGGAGACCGACGCGCAGCTGGCCCGCATCCAGGCCCAGATCGCCGAGCGCGAGGGCGACACGCAGCAGTACCAGATCCTCGAGGCGCATCGCCTGATGCTGTCGGATGTCCACCTGACCGAGCGGGCCCGCCGGCTGATCCGCGACGAGAAGGCGGCGGCCGAGTGGGCGGTGCGCAAGGCGCTGGACCAGATCCAGGCGGTGTTCGAGCGCATCGAGGATCCGTATTTCCGCGATCGGAAGAGCGACGTCGCGCTGGTGGGCGAGCGCCTCTTGCGCAACCTGGTCGGCGTCGGCGATTCGGCTTCACCCGAGGAGGCGCCCAAGGGGAGCATCGCGATCGCGCACGAGCTGTCGCCTGCCGACGCCGCCCAGCTGGGCCGCGCCGAGGCGGCCGGGTTCTGCACCGAGGGCGGGGGGCGCACGTCCCACACCGCCATCGTCGCGCGCGCGCTCGGCCTGCCCTACGTGGTCGGCGTCGAAGGGATGGGACGTCGCGTCTGGTCGGGGATGACCGTCGTCATCGACGGCGCGCGCGGCGAGGTGATCCTGGACCCGGACGAAGAGGCGCTGCGCCGTTACGAGGCGCGCGCCGACGCGGCCCGCTCGCGTTCGCAGCGGCTGGCCACGATCCGCGACGTCGCGGCGCAGACCGCCGACGGAACGCCGATCCACCTCCAGGCCAACATCGAGATGCTCGAGGAGATCCCGATCGCCGTCGAGCTGGGGGCCGAGGCGGTCGGCCTGTTCCGGACCGAGTTTCTCTACCTCGAACGGGCCGACCTGCCGTCCGAGGACGAGCAGTACGCGCACGCCGTGGCTGCGCTCAAGAGCGTCGGCGGACGGACCATCACCTTCCGCACCCTCGATCTCGGCGGCGACAAGCTGCCGCCGTCGGTGCGCATCCCGAGCGGCACCAATCCGGCGATGGGCCTCCGGTCGATCCGCTATTCGCTCAAGCGCGAGGACGTCTTCCGGACCCAGCTGCGCGCCCTCTACCGGGCGGGCGTGATCGCGCCGATGCAGATCCTGTTTCCGCTGATCTCGGGCGTCGCCGAGCTGCGCGCCGCCAAGCGCCTGTGCGCCGAGGTGAGCGACGAGCTGGAACGTGAGGGGATCCCGCACGCGCGCAAGCTCCCGCTGGGCGTCATGATCGAGACCCCGAGCGCCGCGCTGATCGCGGATCTGCTGGCGAGCGAATGCGACTTCCTCAGCATCGGCACCAACGATCTGATCCAGTACTCGCTGGCGGCCGACCGCGAGGACGAGCACGTCGGCTACCTGTACCACCCGCTGCACCCCGCGATCCTGCGTTCGCTGCGCCAGATCGTGGTCGCGTCCGAACGGTCGAACTGCCCGGTCGCCATGTGCGGCGACATGGCGGGCGACGCGATGCTGACCTGGGTGCTGATCGGGCTCGGCCTGCGCCAGCTGTCGATGGCGCCCCGGCAGATCCCGGTCGTGAAGTCGATCGTGCGCGCCACCCGACTGCCTGACGCCGAGCGCCTCCTGGCGCGGGCGTTGACCATGGCGACGGAGATCGAGATCGAGGAGCTCGTCTACACCGACATGCGGGGGCGCTTCCCGCTCGAGCTCGGTGACTGCGACGACGAACGTTCGGCAGGGTGATCGTTGAGCAGCGGGGGCGCAGCGATCCGCGTTCGCCGCGCCCGACGTGACGACTGGCCGGCGGTGCGCGATCTCCTCCGCGAGGCCGACGATCTACACGCGAAGATCGCGCCCGATTATTTTCGGTCGGCGCCGCGCGACGACGCCGAATGGCAGCGGCTGCTCGACGAGGACAACGGCGCGGTGTTCGTCGGGGAGGCACCCGACGCCGCCGGAGCGATCGCCGTGCTGATCGCCCGCGTCTACGACACGCCCGACAACCCGATGATGGTCCCGCGGCGGCGGCTGCACATCGAGACGGTGGTCGTATGCTGCAAACACCGCCGGCACGGCATCGGCCGCCGTCTGATGGCGGAAGGCGCCGCCTGGGGACGCAACCACGGCGCCGTGGAGGTCGTGCTGACGACCTGGGTCGGCAACGACGACGCCGAGGCGTTCTACCAGCGCCTCGGCTACCGGGTTCTGTCGCGCGTCCTCTACGCGCCGCTTTGATTGCGGGACCCTGAGAGGGTCCCGCCCCCCCGCGCGACGGGCTCCGGCGGGCAAAGCCCGCCTACGCCTCACGCGATTGACGACGCGGCGGGTTGCGGCGCGCCCACAGGACGTAGAGCAGCGGCGCGGCGAGCAGCGTATACGAGAGCAGGTGGCCGATCTGTCCGTCGGGGCCGAACTTCTCGGTCGCGTTGTGAAACGCCTGGGTCCCCTGGATGACGCCGCTCTCGGCCAGCTCGTGGACGCCGTAGATCAGCAGCTGGACCAGGAACAGCCCGAGGAACAGCGCGGTCACCTTCAGGATCGCCGTCATGTTCAGGCGCCGTCCCCAGTGGGTCCAGCTCCAGGCCACGACGCCGGCGCCGAGCAGGCCCAGCGCCGCGCCCGCGGCCACCAGCACGGCTTGCGCCCGCTCCTGCGCGGCATGAACCGCCAGCGCCTGCACGCCCAGGTAGAAGACCGCCTCCAGTCCCTCGCGGGTCACCAGCAGCGTGGTCACCAGCGCGACGCCGGCGATCGCCTGCGCCGACGGGGGCGCGCCCTCGATGCCGGCGACGTGACCGACGCGCGCCTCGATGTCGCGCTTGATGTGAGGGCCCGCGCGCAGCATCTGCACCAGCAGCGCGCCGACGATCAGCGCGGCGGCGAGCGCCGCGATCCCCTCGTACAGCGGCTGGTTCGGGACCTGCAACCACAGCCACGCGCCGCCCAGGCAGGTGATGACGGAGATCGCGAGGCCGATGCGCACCCCACGGACGAGCCCCGCGCGCCCGGTCTTCTTCAGATACGCGACGACGATCCCGACAATCAGGAACGCTTCGATTCCCTCGCGGAAGGTGACAAGCAGCGCCTGCAGCATCGTCGTTGGCAACTATAGGTGATAATCTGAATCCCGGCCTCTCCCGGCCCCGTCAAGGAGGACGCGAATGGCATCTCGGGTCAAGCGATTCACGACGTCGGCCGCGCTGGCCGCGCTCACGGCGGCGCTGCTGCTCGTTCCCGGCCTGGCCCACGCGGACGTGGCGGCCGACCATTACAACCTCGCGGTCCAGTTCAAGCGCGAGGGCAAGATCAACGAGGCGATCGCCGAGTGTGAGAAGGCGATCGCGGCGCGCTCGACCTTCGCGGCCGCCCACCGCACGCTCGGCAGCCTGTGGCGCGCGCAGGGCAATTACGAGAAAGCGGCGTCGGAGTACCAGCTGACGGTGAAGCTCGAGCCCAAGGATCTCGAGGCGCGGATGAACCTGGGCATCGCGTACGTCAGGCTGAATCGCGTCGACGACGGCATCCGCGAGCTGGAGGCGGCGGCTGACATGAAGCCCGACGATTACGAGACGCGCGTCGCCCTGGGGCGGGCTTACCGCCAGAAGGGCGACTACAAGCACTCGCTCGAGCACCTGACGAAGGCGGTCGAGCTGAGGCCGGCGGACGCGGATGCATGGGCGACGATCGGGCATCTCAAGTCGAAGACCGACGACAAGGACGGCGCCATCGCCGCCTACAAGAAAGCGCTCTCGCTGAATCCCGACGACGCCGAGCTGCACTTCGGTCTGGCGGTCGTCTATCGGCGGCAGCGCAGGACCGACGAGGCGATCGGGGAGTACCAGGTCGCGGTGCAGAAGAACCCGAGACTGGCCAAGGCCTACTACGACATGGGCCTGCTCTACTCACAGGACAAGAAGACCGTCGAGGCGAAGGCGGCGTTCGAGAAGTACCTGCAGTACGGCACCAGCGAGGACGCCGCCTCGCGCAAGGATGCCGAGGAACGCCTCAAGACCCTGAAGTAGCCGCGCGCCGCAGCGCCAGCGCTAGAACTTCACGCCCATGTAGATGCGCAGGATCTGCGCCGCCGACGCGTCCTCGGAGTTCAGCCAGAGCGGCGACGGACGATTCAGCGCGCCGAGCGGCCAGAGCACGCCCCAGGTGAAGCCGCCGTAGAAGCCCTCCGCGGTGTTGCGATAGCCCGCCCCCACGTCCATCTCGAGGCCCCACATCAGGTCGTTGCCCGGCGTCGACACCGGCACCTGCGCCATGCTGTAGATGATGCTGCCGTTCAGGCCGATCGCCCGCGTTCGCCCCAGGTCGAACCAGTAGGCCGTGGCCGGCTTGATGTAGACCGCGTTGGTGACCGTTCCGAGAATGTGCCGGAACAGGATCTCGTCGACGTGATAGTCCGGCGAGAAGTGGAAGTCCCTGATCGACGTATCGCCGGCCGGCTGCTGCACGAAGCGCCAGCGGTAGTTGAGGTACTGGCCGGCCGCCTCGGCCTGGTCGCCGCTGGCGCCGCCCGTCTCCAGGCCGACGAAGAACGCGTCCCGGTACAGGCGCAGCTCGCTCGCCACCACCCATCCCAGCTGGAACAGCGACAGCGCCTGATTGCTCTCGGACAGGATGCCAGGGTGGTTGATCTTGCCGAAGATGCCGATCCCCTCGAACTCCACCGTCAGCGCCTTGTATTGCAGCTTGAACCAGAGGTCGGGCGTGACCGACCAGGCACCGAAGGGCACCGTCATGCCGACCTCGGTCGGCGTCTGCGGCTGCGGCCCGGTGGTCCCCGGCTGCGTCATCGTGGTCACCGGCTGCACGACGTTGCCCTGGTTGCGATAGACGACCTGCAGCCCGTAGTTGAAGACGATGTCGCCGCGATCGACCCGCTCGCGCAGCGTCACCGGGCTGTCGATCTTGGTGATCGCCGCCATCAGCTGCAGCACGTCGTCGTCCTGGGACAGGTCGTACGGGTAACCGTCGGGCGAGTTCCGCCCCAGCGTCAACTGTTGCGTGGTCGGCCCCTGCGCACCCAGATCCCACGCGACCGCCAGCTGGTGGCCGTACAGCGTGGTCAGGCCCATCACCCGATCGACGGTCGTCCCGACGTCGCAGTCGGCGCAGCTCCCCTGGTTGTAGAAGATGCCGCGGCCCCAGTGCCAGGGCATGCGACCGAAGCGGATCGAACCGAACTCGGTGTCGACTTCGGCCCAGGCCCGCTTGGCGCGGATGCTGGACATGTATCCGTTCTGGCCCACCTCGGGAGGATCCTGGTTATTCGACAGGAAGCCGGCCGGTTGCGAGACGGTGTCAATCGGGTTGCCCGTCGAGACCGGACGGTTGTAGCCCTCGATGCCGGCCAGAGAGTCGGGCGTCGATCCCAGAATCGTGTTGTCGAGGACGTCGATCTGGGCGTGCACGCGCACCTGATCGGTCACGTTCAGCGTCGGCTCCAGCCGGAAGCGCGTGTTCGCGGCGCCGATGTTCTTCGAGCCGCAGTTGAGAGGCGTCGTCGGGGCCATGCCGCCTGGGCCCGGACGTGGGCAGTCGAGCGGCTCGGGAAACGGCGGCAGGGCGTAGTTGATCCCGGGAACGTTCTGCACCACGCCCGGGACGTAGCTCTGTCCCAGGAAGAACTGGTGCATGTAGTCCGAGCGCAGGCGCAGATAGCCGTCCAGCTCGAAGATCTGCATGCGATGCTTGCCCTGTTCGGCGTAGCCAGAGAGCGGCTCGAGATCGCTGGGGCGATTTTCTTCGGGCGCCTCCTCGGCCGGGCCCTCTTCCTTCTCCTGCCCCTGGCCTGGCGGCGGGGGCGGCTGCATCCCGCCCGGTCCACCGAAACCGCCCGGCCCCATCTGCGCGCGCGC
>DATFXS010000573.1:0-2982 GCA_035315605.1 Polyangia bacterium | reverse complement strand
CGCCCGCCGACAGCAAATAGGTCTCCTCGCCGACGCTCATCTTCAGGCTGCCTTGGAGGACGGTGATCAGCTCGCGCGTGCCGGGCGCGTGCGGCTCCGAAACGTGGTCGCCGTGTCCCGCTAGGCGCAGCTCGTACACCTCGACGCCCGGGCCGGCGCCCGACCGGGCCAGCGGGCGACTCTCCATCTTCCCGTCGACGGACTTCAAGACCTGAGCCTCGTTCCTGCGCAGCAGCGAGACCGACTCGCGGCTCTCGCCGATCAGCTCCGCGAACGGGATCTTGAGGCCGACGGCGACCTTCCAGAGCACGCTGAGCGACGGGTTCGTCTTGCAGGTCTCGATCTGGGACAGCGCGGCCCGGCTGACGCCCGACAGCTTGGCCAGCTCGTCGAGCGACAGATGCGAGACGCGGCGCCGCTCGCGCAGGTTGTCGGCGACGCGGCGTCCCAGCTCGGCTGCGCCGGCGTCGTCCCCCGGGAGCACCGTCGCGCGCGCCGCGCGCGGCTTGCGCGCGCCGCCGGAAGCCGCTGCCGAGCTGCCGTCCTTCGACACGCCCCGCACCCTAGCACATCTGTCTCGTTAACGAGACAGATCGATCTGCGCGGCTAAATGCGGAAGCCGAGGCCGAAATCGACGTCGAAGTTGAACGTGGTCTTCGGGACGCCGAGCGCGGTGTTGACCCCGACCGTCAGGTCGACCGAATCGCCGATCTCGTACCAGATGCCGGCCGTCGGTCCGATCAGGAACGGCCCGCCGGCGAGCGAATCGACGCAGCTCTCGGGCGCCCCGGTCGCGCTCGACGAGCAGCCCTTGTCCGGAAAATTGAGCACGTGGCGGATGTTGCCGCCGCCGACCTGGGCGCCGACGGTGAAGTGGAAGGGCGCGTCGAGCATCAGGTAAGTCACCTTGGCGAAGCCGGCCAGCGCGCCGTTGCCGGGCGAGCAGAAGTTGTCCGTGCCGCAGGTGCCGGCCACGCGCGGCCTCTCGCCGTTCACGCCGGTCACGTACTGGATGCGCAGCTGCGCCGAGATCAGCAGGTCCGGCGCAACGAAGAAGCCGGCCTCCGGCGAGAGCTGGCCGAGCTGCGCGAACGCGAAGCCGAGCCCGTTGACGTTGTGCAGGGCGGGATCGAGCTCGCCGGAACCCTTGACCAGCCCGAAGCCGAAGCCGCCGCCCAGCGACGCGAAGAACACGCCCTTCTGCGCGATCTTGCCCTCGCTCTTGTCCTCCTCGTCGTCGCCCTTCTTCTTCTTGGGCGCGGGCCGCTTCACCTTCGGCGTCTCATCGCCGTCGTCACCGCCGCCGCCGCTGTCGCCCTGGGCGGTCTTCCTGTCGTCGTCGCCGCCGCCACCACCGGCGTTGTCGCCGCCGCCGCCGCCCGCCGCCGCGCCGCCGCCCCCTCCGCCGCCCTCACCGGCCAGCACGGCCTCCTCGAAGGCGTCCTGCAGCTCGGGCGTCACGAGCGATTTCGTCAGCTTGATGTCGGGCTGCACGTCCAGCGCCTTGCGGAACTGCTTCAGTCCCACCTCGCGCTGCTTGAATCCGACGATCGCGACGACGCCGAAGTGGATGTGCGTGCGCGCGCGGATCGGATGCTTGTCCAGCCCCGAGCTGGCGCACACCTCCAGCGCCTGCTTCAGCAGCTCGCGCGCCGTCTCGTAGTCCTGCTTGTTATAGGCGTCGAGCGCCTTCTTGTTCAGGTTCGTGACCTTGTCGACCGCGGCCTGATTCTGGGCGGCGGCGATCCCAGGCATCGCGAAGGTCAACAACGAAACGACGGCTGCAAGAAAGACCAGGCGGAAGATAGGGGCGCGAAGTCCTGCCATGGCCGGGCATTAAAGGACGGCCGCGTCCGGAAGGCAAACCCGTTCTGGGGGTGGCGACTCGAGACCCCGCGACCGTCCCGAATCGCCACAGCTCGTCCGTGCCCGACGGAAAGGTTAGGGCCTTTTTCCTACGGAAATATCCCCCGCTCGGCGTACGCCCGGCCGATGCGATCCAGGGCGATGCACATCGCGGCCATCCGCCAGTCGCACTTCTTGGCGGCCGCGTACTCGCTCACCTGCAGGTAGGTGCGCTTCATCCGCTTCGCCAGCCGCTCTTCGACCTCTTCCAGGTCCCAGCGCTCGGAGCGCTTGTTCTGCAGCCACTCGTAGTAGCTGACCACCACGCCGCCCGAGTTGGCCAGGATGTCGGGGATCAGGTCGATGTTCTTCTCGCGCAGGATCGGCTCGGCGGCCGTCTCGGTCGGGCCGTTGGCGCCTTCCACGATCAGCCTGACGTTCAGCGCCCGGGCCTCCGGCACGCCGATCTCCAGCTCCAGCGCGGCCGGGATGAACACGTCGGTCGGCGTGGCGAAGAACTCCTCGCGCGTGATCGGTCGCGAGCCGGGGTAGTCGATGACCGAGCCCGTCTTCTGCACGTGGTCGGTCAGCTTGTACGGGTTGATGCCGTCGCCGTTCGCGATGTAGCCCTTCCAGTCGCCGGCCGCGACCATCGACGCGCCGGTGCGGGCCAGGATCTTCGCGGCGTTCGAACCGACGTTGCCGAACCCCTGCACCATGAACGTCGACCCGTTCAGGTCGAACCGCCGATCGCGGGCCCATTCGACGATGCAATGGACGACGCCCTGGCCGGTCGCCGACTCGCGGCCGAGCGAGCCGCCCGACGCCACCGTCTTGCCGGTGACGACCCGCCGGTTGGCGTTCTTGTCCGTGAACCCGACGACGTTCATGTACGTGTCCATCATCCAGACCATGATCTGGCCGTTGGTGCCCACGTCCGGGGCGGGGATGTCGTATTCCGGGCCGATGTTCGAGCCGAGCGCGTGCGTGAACCGGCGCGTGATCCGTTCCAGCTCGGACTGCGAGTGCTGGCGGGGCGTGAACTTGATGCCGCCCTTGCCGCCGCCGAACGGGATGTCGTGCAGCGCGCACTTGTACGTCATCCACGACGCCAGCGCTTTCACCTCGTCGAGGGCG
>DATFXS010000572.1:0-3789 GCA_035315605.1 Polyangia bacterium | reverse complement strand
CCCGCATCAAGCACACGCCGCCAGGCGGCACGCAGGTGGCGCGGAGCGCCGTCTCACTCGGACCGCGCCTGGGGCTTTCGGTCCTGCGCGCCGCCCCCGACGTCGCGGGCGTCTCGCGCATCTCGCCGACCAGCGCCTGGGGCTTCGAGGTGTTCGTGGCCGCCGGCACGACCGTCAGCGGCGAGGGCGCCGGCGATCCGATCACGGGCGGCATCGCACTCATCGGGTTCTAAGCATGACGGGACGCCGCCTGCCCACCGTTCCGACCTTGCCGCCCGAGATCGTGGTTCGTGACGAGGAAGAGGCGTGCTCGTATCTGCCCGGGCGGCGCGCGCGGCAGCCGCTGCGCGAGCCGGTCCGTCCGCTGACGGGCGCCGAATTCGACGCGCGGCTGGAAGCCGGCGACCGGCGCGCCGGCCCGCTGCTCTACAACCAGGAGTGCCCGGCCTGCGCCGCCTGCGAGCCGATCCGCGTCGACGTCCGCGCCTTCGCGCCGTCACGGTCTCAGCGGCGCGCCCAGGCCCGCGGGTCGGCGGCGGTCGCGGTGGAGCTGGGGCCGATCGAAGTGGACGCCGCGCGCGTCGCCCTCTACCGCGCGCACGAGCGCGGCCGCGGGCTGGATCGCGACGGGCGGCCGGCGATCGACCCGATCGGGTACGAGAGCGTCTTCGCCCTGACCTGCGTTGACGGATTCGAGCTGCGCTACACCGTCGGGGACCGGCTGGCCGGCGTCGCCATCACCGATCGCGGCGAGCGGGCGCTGTCGGCCGTCTACACGTTCTGGGATCCGGCGCATGCCGCGCTGTCGCTCGGGACGTTTTCGATCCTGACGCAGATCGCGCTCGCCCGGCGGTGGGGACTCGATTGGCTGTACCTCGGTCTCGCGATCCGGGACAACCACTCGATGGCCTACAAGATGGCATTCATGCCGCACGAACGGCGCATCGGCGGGACCTGGCGCCGCTTCGCCCGCAGCGAAACCTGAGGCAGCTTCACTCGGCCAGGGTCGTGGTGGCGAGCGACGCGAGGCCGGCGTTGCCCGCCGCCACCGTCGTGCCCGCCGGAAGGGGGCGCAACTTCCAGCGCACCGTCCAGTCCATGGCACTGCCCGGCGCCAGCGTCTGCACCGCGCCCTGCGCCTCCAGCTCGACGTAGCTGCTGTTCGTGTAGAGCTCGAGCTCCGCCTCGCCGGGGGCGGCGTCGGCCGGCTGGATGTCCGGATAGGCGATCAGATAGAGGAGCGGGTCCGGCGTCACCTGCGCCAGCCAGCCGGTGCTGTCCGCGAACGCCTTCGAGTCGTGCGTGACGGGCGCGGAGGCGTACCAGAGATCGCCGCCCATCTCGTTGACCATGAAGGTCGACGCGGTGTTGGCCGCGTACGTGACCGGGCCGCCGCCGTTGCCGAAGAACGTCAGCCCGCCCGCCGCCACGCGGCTCAGCTGCCACGGGGCCAGCGACACGCTGGCGCTTGCCGACGCGTTGCCCATCTTGTAGTTGATGTCGATAGCGCCGCTCTCTGGCACCGGTCTGAACGTCTTGGTCACCGCGATCACCGACCCGGGAATGCCGTCGATCGTCTGCTGGCCGCTCACAAGCTGGATCGAATTGTCCGTTGCATTGACGCCGCCGGCGTAGGCCCCGGTGTCGAGGGCGGCGGGGGGCGGCCAGCAGCCGCCGCCGGCCGTGCACCAGCTGGACTGGGGGCTCGGCCAGTAGGTGCTGCCGAAGTTGATGTTCTCGTCCTGGGTGACCAGCACGTTGGTTCCGCGGAAGGAAAACTCGATGACGCGCGCGCCGTTCACCCCGTCGATCACCATCTTCAGATCGCCGAGCGTCAGCGTGTAGAGGCTTCCGTCCGTCGTCGCCGACACGGGCGTGTAGATCGGCGGCTTGACGCCGCCGCTTCCGCCGCTGCCGCACGCGCCGGCGCCGGCGAGCAGCAAACCCACGCTGAAGATCGCTCGGCGGCCCGCGCCATTCCGTTTCATCGCTCCCCGTTATCACCGCCGCCGGGGGCGATCAAGCCGGGTCAGCCGTCAGCGCGCGTGTTTGTGGGACGCGTGCTTTTTCGAGGCGTGCCGTGCCTTGGCGGTGTGTCTCGGCCGCTCGGGGCCCTCCTGGGCGATCTCGGTCGTTGCGCCCTCGTCGTGGTCTGAGGGCGGCGCCGGTCGGGGGGCGACGGCGGCGGCTGCTGCAGCGGCAGCGGCGTTGCTCGCGGCCGCCGCTCTCTTCGCGCGCAGGTGATGGCCCAGGATCGCCGTCGCGCCGCCCAGGACGATCGCCAGGCAGAGGAAGCGCGCGCCGGGCGACAACCGGCGCGGCGGCGGGGCCACGCCGCTCGCGCCCGTGTGACCGTAATCGACCACCGCGGCTTGATCGAGGGCCTGGCGAAGCTCGCTCGCGGACTGAAAGCGGTGGGCGGGGCGCTTCGCCAGCGCGCGCATGACGACGTTCTCGACCGCGTCCGGAATCCAGGCCCCGTTCGCGACCTCGCGCAGCGACGGGGGCTGGGCGTTGAGGTGCATGCGGAGAACGTCGAACGGCGTTTCCGCTATGAACGGCCACCGGCCCGTCAGCATCTGGAACAGGATGACGCCGCACGAGTAAATGTCGCTGCGCGCGTCGGCCGACATGCCGGCCGCCTGCTCGGGGGACATGTAGCCGGGCGTCCCCAGCACCAGACCGTGCGCCGTCAGCTTTTGCGACGTCTGCTCGGAGTGGTCGCCCAGCTTCGCGATCCCGAAATCGAGCAGCTTGATGCTCTCGCGCGAGAGCAGACCGCCCGGGTTGACCATGATGTTCTCGGGTTTGAGATCGCGGTGCACGACGCCGATCGCGTGGGCGTACTCGAGCGCGTCGAGCACGGAACGGATGATCGCCAGCGTCCGCTTCACGGTCATCGGCTTGCCGTTCCGACCGTCTTCTGTGCTCCCGATCAGCTCCGCCAGCGATTTCCCCGAGACCAGCTCCATGGCCAGGAACAGGCGCCCGTTCCACTCGCCGAACTCGATGAGCCTCGCGATGTTCGGGTGCGAGAGCTCCTTCATCACCTTGGCTTCACGCTCGAACCGCAGCACCACCTGGTCGACGCCCATGAACTGGGGATGCAGGATCTTCACGGCGACCGGTTTTTCGGTGGCGACCTCCTGCGCGCGATAGACGCGGCCCATTCCGCCCTCGCCGATCACCTCGACGAGGCGGAAGCGGCTCGCGAAAACGCTGCCGATAATCGACGCTTCATCCAGCTGAGCTTCCACGGCAGACTGCCCCACCGAGCGCATCGGCAGTTTCACGAGAATTCTGTAACTTCTTCAGCGATTACGGTGACTTGCAAAATGAAGGCGCCCTCGCGTCGATCGGCGGCGTCCCCCGACGTCGGGTGTGTGAGGCACAGAAAGGAGCCAACCCAATGCGATTCATGATGATGCACAAGAACGATCCACACACCGAGGCGGGCGAGAAGCCGCCGATGGAGCTGGTCCAGCAGATGGGCGCGTTCATCGGCGAGTACGCGAAGGCGGGCAAGTTCGTCGACGGCGCCGGGCTGGGCGGCAGCAAGACGCGCACGCGCCTGGTCTTCCGCAACGGCCAGGTCACGACCAAGCGCGGTCCCTATCGGGGCGAGCACGAGCTGCCCGCGGCGACGCTGCTGCTGAAGGTCCGCACCCCGGACGAGGCGATCGGCTGGGCCGAGCGCTACGGCAAGATCCTGGGCGACGGCGAGATCGAGCTCGGCAAGGTGAACGAACCGTGCGACATCGGACTGATGCCGATGCCGGAGAATCCGCC
>DATFXS010000571.1:0-4811 GCA_035315605.1 Polyangia bacterium | reverse complement strand
CCTGCCGCTCGCCGACCTCTTCTACTGGGGGACCGGCCAGGATGAAACCGCCGCCATCCAGGGGGCGACCAGGGTCGGCACCGCCACCGTCAACGGCGTCACCTGCGATCACTTCGCGTTCAGGCAGAAGGACGTCGACTGGGAGATCTGGATCGAACAGGGCGGCCGGCAGCTGCCGCACAAGGTCGTCATCACGACGACCTCGGAGAAGACCAAGCCACAGCACAGCATGGTGCTGAACTGGGACCTGGCACCGAGGCTGGACGATTCGATGTTCACCTTCACACCGCCGCCAACAGCCCATCAGATCGAATTCCAGCCGGCGGGCCGTCCGGGCGCGCGCAAGGGAGGAACGCCATGAGCAAGACGACACGCACCCTCGTATCGCGGATCTTGACGGCCGGGACGTGCGCGGTGTTGCTGCTGAGCGCCGTGGCCGCGCAGGCCATCATCGTCCGCACCGCGGTCGCCTATCGTCCCGTGGCGCGCGCCGCGGTCGCCACCGCGGCGGTGGTCGGAACCGCGGCCGTTGTGGGCAGCATGGTCAATACCTTGCCGCCGGCGTGTGCGCCGGTGGTCGTGGGCAACGTCGCGTACCAGCAGTGCGGCAGCACCTGGTATCAGCCGCAGTACGCGGGATCGCAGGTCACTTACGTCGTGGTCAACCCGCCGCGCTGAGCGCGGCGACCGCGCGACCTCGACGCTTCCTGGTCCCAGACGCGGACAACGCCGGAGGCATGCCATGGAGAATCAAGGTCAGGAGAGTGAGGTTCAGCGACGGAGGTGGGAGGCGGACTCGCCGGCGCTGGCCGGCGTCAGCGGGCGCCTGCGGCTGATGGTCGACAACGAATCGCTCGGCGTGCTGACCGTCGACGACGGCCACCTGTCCGTAACCGACGACGCCGGCGCCGTCGACGTCACGATCATGTGCACGACGCGCGAAGACCTGGTGAAGATGTTGCGGGGCGAGGTGAACGTCGTGGTGGCGGCGCTGCGGGGGCAGGTCCGCATGCGCGGCAACCGCGAGCTCGGGGCCAAGGTCGTTCTGGGCCTGCGCGCAGGTTCGCCCTTCGTCCGCACACCGTTCGACGCGAAGGACGGGTGATCCGATGTCGCTGAACACCGTCAGCATCCTGGACGGGAACATGTTCGTGGTCAGCGACCGCCGCGGGGACATCGACGCCAGCCCGACCGACACGCACGGTCTGTTCATCGACGACACGCGCTTCCTGTCGCGCTGGATCCTGACCATCAACGGCATCCGCCCCGCCGTGCTCTCCGTCGACGAACAGGCCTACTTCAAGGTGCAGTTCTTCGAGGCCCTGACCACCGGAACCGTCTACGTCGACTCTCACCTGTCCGTCACGCGCCGGCGCGCGGTCAGCAAGGGCTTCCGCGAGGAGATCGAGATCGCCAACCACCACAAGGACCCGATCGAGCTGGAGGTGAAGCTGGAGGTCGGCGCGGACTTCGCCGATCTGTTCGAGGTCAAGGACAAGCTGCAAAAGAAAGGCGAGGCCTATTCGAAGCTGTCGAACGGCACGCTGACGCTCGGCTACAAACGCGAGGTCTTCGTGCGCGAGACGCGCATCACCGCCGATCAGAAGGGCGAGACGCGCAAGGACGGTCTCACCTTCCGGGTCAAGCTGCAGCCGCGATCCCGCTGGGCGGTCGCGTTCGACGTGCAGGTGTCCGCGCGCGGCAGCGAGCCCGAAGGGACGCCCGCCATCTCGTTGTCGCAGAAGGAGGTCGACGAATGGGTCAGCACGGCGCCGCGGCTGGTCTCCACGTGGGATGCGCTTCATCGGATCTACCGGCGCAGCCTGGTCGACATGGCCGCGCTCCGGTTCCGGACCGGGATCGTCCCGGGCGCGCTCCCCGCGGCGGGGCTGCCCTGGTTCATGGCCGTCTTCGGACGCGACAGCCTGCTGACCAGCTTCCAGGCGATCCCGTACGCGCCCGAGCTGGCCGCGTCGACGCTGCGGGCGCTGGCGCTGTTCCAGGGCCGCGTCGAGGATCCGTTCCGTGACGAGGAGCCCGGCAAGATCCTGCACGAGCTGCGCCTCGGCGAGATGACCGCGTTCGAGGAACGCCCGCACTCGCCCTACTACGGCAGCGCCGATTCGACCATGCTGTTCCTGATCGTGCTCGAGGAGTACGTGCGCTGGACGGGCGATCGCGCGCTGGCCCGCGAGATGGAATCGCAGGCGCGCGCGGCGATCGGCTGGATCGACAAGTACGGCGACCGCGACAGCGACGGCTACGTCGAGTACGAACGCCGCAACAAGGAGACCGGCCTCGAGAATCAGTGCTGGAAGGATTCCTGGGATTCGATCGCGTTCGCCGACGGAACGCTGGCGCCGACGCCGCGCGCGACCTGCGAGCTGCAGGGGTATGTCTACGACGCCAAGATGCGAACCGCCCGTCTCGCCCGCGAGATGTGGGGCGCCGCCGCCTGGGCCAAGCAGCTGGAATCCGAGGCCGCTGATCTGAAGCGCCGCTTCAACAGGGATTTCTGGGTCGGGGAGCGCGGGTTCTTCGCCCTCGGGCTGGACGGGAAGAAGCGCAAGATCGACTCGTTGACGTCGAACGTCGGCCATCTTCTATGGAGCGGGATCGCCGACCCCGAGAAGGCCGGGAGCTGCGTCAAGCACCTGATGAGCGACGCGCTGTTTTCGGGCTGGGGCGTGCGCACGATGGCCAGCAGCGAAGCGTCCTACAATCCGATCGGCTATCACGTCGGCACCGTCTGGCCGCACGACAACTCCTTCATCGCCTGGGGGCTGCGCCGCTATGGATACCGCGCCGAGGCGGCGCGGATCTCGCGAGCCATGCTGGAGGCTGCCGATCTGTTCAACGGCCGCCTGCCGGAGGCGTTCGGCGGCTACGACCGTTCGACCACGCACTTCCCCGTGGAATACCCGACCGCGTGCAGCCCGCAGGCGTGGGCGACCGGCGCGCCGCTGCTCTTGATCCGCGCGCTGCTCGGGCTCGACTCGGACGGCGTTCACCTGATCGTCGATCCGGCCATTCCAGAGCCGCTGGGACGGATCGAGTTGCTCGACATCCCCGGCTGCTGGGGCCGGATGGACGCGTTCGGCCGGGCCCGCGCGGCCCACTGACCTGATTTCGACTATCGCGACCGGAGCCGCCGCTTGCGGAGCTTGGCCTCCAGCTCGGCGACGCGCGCGACGGCCGCATCACGGGCGGCGATCGCCACTTCCTTCTCGGCGATGGCCGCCTCCTCGGCGGTCGGGAACAGCTCGTCGCCTCGCGGCCCGGTGGCGACCCGCAACCGCGTCGACTCTCCGTGTCCAATCGCCCGCAGGTAGCAACCGAGCGCCGGGACACGGATGCGATCGCTCCGGCTGACCTCGACACAAGTGAGCGGCCGGTTGCGGACGCGGCGGAAGTGTTGCCAGGCGACTCGGTCCGCGTGGCGCTCGGGCGACGGATCGAACACCACGAGCTCGGGAATTCCCGCGGCCGCGTATCGTTCCGGCGCCTCGACATAGTCCTTGAGCCAATCGCGGGAGACGATCTCCAGCCCGAAGCTCGGGACGATGCCGCGCTCCCAGGTCTTCCAGACCGAGATGGGCGTCCCCTGGCGCACCCCGGGCAGGACATAGATGTCGGGCGCCACGCGCTCGGTCGGCGCGTGCTGCACGTAGTAGATGAACTGATCGGCGCCGACGAAGGCCCGCACGCGGCGATGCTGGAACCAACGCTCGATCAGCGGCCGCAGCAGCTCGAGGATGGCCCGCTGCAGGGTGTTCTCGCCCACCTTCTCATCTACCGGGTAGATGGTGGGGTCGACGGGCTTCGCAGCCTTTGATGACGCGCCCACGGCGACGGACATGTTAGCACCGCCATTCATCGGCCGTGTCGCGCGCCGGTTGCGTGCCTGTCGCAAAAATCGAAACGCCAGGACGCGGTCAAGCGTCCTGGCGTTCAGCCCTTCACGAAGTCAGTTGCCGTTGCCGTCCGGCATCGCCGCCGGCTGGGCCGGCATCTCCGGCATCCCGGCGGGCGGGTCGGACGCGGTGATGTCCGGGTTCGGCTCTTCGGCGGTTTGAAGGCCGTTCCCGCAGCTCGGCGTCATCGACTCGCCCGCCAACGTGCAGGCGCTGCCATCGCTGTTGCACGACTCGATCGACGTCGTCGCCTGGGACTTGTCCAGGGTGGCGGGCACGCACGTCGTCATCTTCAAAATCTTGCCCTGCGGGATGTCGCCGCCCGTCGCCGCGGCGTCGGCCCGCACGCCGACGTCTTTGATCCACGTCATCTTGATGGCGACCGTCTCGGGCTCCGCCGTCCGGGTGACCGATAGATTGGTCTTCGCCGCCAGGCGCACGTGATTGGCCGTGTCGCCGTGGCGCCAATCGAAGATCTTTCCGTCGAGCGGCGTCGCCACGCTGGTGTCGGGCGTGTAGCCCTTCAGGCCGGCGTTCAGGATCTTGTCGCCGTCGGCGGTGTGCGCGAATCCCATCAGCACCTGTCCGCGGCAGCTCACCGCCGAATCGGCCATGCCGAGCGCGGTGCAATCGACGCCGAAGACGCCGCGTCCGCGCCGCGGCACGCTGCCGACCTGGATGGTTCCGCCCGCCACCAGCGCGAGGCTGGCGGTCGAATTCGCCGGACGCGCCTCCAGCTTCCAGGCGAAGCGCTTGTCGGACGCCGAGAGCTGCCGGAGCGTGAACTGATAACTGCCGTTGCCGATGTTGCCGGGTCCGTAGACGACGCTGTCCCCGTTCTGCGCCGGCGGCCCCTCGACCAATTGCCTGACCGGATCCAGCGCGGCGCGCACGGCG
>DATFXS010000570.1:0-4960 GCA_035315605.1 Polyangia bacterium | reverse complement strand
GGCACCGACCCACCCGCCGCTCCGTCCCTCGCCGCCTTGCAGGTGAACTGTTTGATGAACGCGCGCGCATTCTCCCTGACCCAGGCCTCGTCGGCGTAGTCGCCCTCCTCGATGTCGACAGCCTGTGCGAGCGGCGCCCGCGCCGACGGCGCCTTTCCCGCAAGAACGAACACGCGGTCGAAGGGCCAGCAGATCAAGGCCAGGGCGAAGGAGATGGACTCCGGCGGAGGTCCGGCGTCGGGATGGATCTGCCAGACGGTCAAGCGCGCCTTCGGCGCCGTCACACGATCAACGCGCGCCCGGTAAAGAGAAGACATTCGTCGCTCTCGGCGCCGATTGTTCAGCCCTACCGCTTCGGGTTCCAGCCCGTGCCCGCGACGCCGCCCCGGCTCGGCGCGGGCGGCGGCCCGCCCTGCTGCGGGTGCTCGGTCGCCGCGTGGGGCGGCGGCAGCGGCTGGCGCGGGTGCTTGATGTCGAAGGAGGGCCTCGTGTTGGGATCGCACCCGGGGCCGAAGCCGTTGGCGTTGAAGCTGTAGCCCAGCCGGCCGCTCGACCCGGCGCCGTTCGCCTCGATCTCCACCTCGTGATCGCCGGCGCGGCTGGGCGAGCAATAGGACAGGAGGTAGTACTTCTTCGAGTTGGCCTCGATGCGCGCCGAGATCTCGTCGAACCCCCGCTGCACGTCGGCGCGATTCTGCGACGCGAACGTCCCCGATCGGCCGATCCGCGACAGCTGCGTCTTGTCGACCTCCTGGCCGGCGCCGATCACGTAGGTTTCGAATGAAGTCCCGGCCGAGTCCAGGGTCTTCATGACGTCGTCCTCGCTGGCGCGGTGGGCCCGGTCGGTGCCGTCGGTGAACACGACCAGCGTGCCGAACCGGAGCGGCACGGGGCCGCGCTCCATCTGCTGGCTCAGCAGCCTCACCCCCTCGATGACCGCGCCGTTGAGGTTCGTGGACGGGTCGCGGGGACGGCGGTTGCCGAGCGAGGCGACGCCGGCCCGCACGTTACCGCCAAACGGCACCACCCCTGTCAGGTGCGGGCTGCCGTCGAAGGTGTAGACCGCAATCTTCTGATAGGGCCCGACCCTGTCCCCGAAGGTGGACGCCGCCTGGATCAGGGCCGGCATGTCCCCGGAATCGACCACGCTGCCGCTCATGTCGATCAGCAGCAGCGTGTAGTGAATCGCCGCCACCTCGGGGTTCAGGATGGTCTGCTTGCTCTCCAGGATCGATACCGGCTGCTTGTCCTCGTAGATCTTGAAATCCTGGGGCGTCAGATTTGCGACAGGCTGGCCGTTTCGGGTCTCGACCGAGAAGTAGACCGCCACGTTCGAGGGCCGGTGGACCGAATGATCGACCATTTGCAGCTTGAGCCCCGCGCACCCGCCGGAGGCGATCAAGAAACTGCCGGCGAGACCGATAATTAACCCGATGCCTGCCTGTTTCCGCATGGAGCGGGGCATACCATGAAACCACAACAGGAATTAAGTTACCCCAGGGCCCCTCGCCTACCCGGCTTGACCAACGATTTAAGGAATTTTCGATGATACGCAGGGGACTTTCATCAGTTGTGGTGCTGGCGGGCGTCGTGCTGCCGCTGCAGCGCGCCGCCGCCGATCCGATCGCCGCCGACAAGCTGGCCGAACCTCCGCTGGCCGTCGTCGCGGGTCCGGAGGCTGAATACCTGCGGGCGCTGCACGACCACATCCACAAGCGCTGGGCGGACAACTTCCTGCGGCTGGCGGCCGAGAAACTGCCGCCCATCAATCCGCTCAACCAGGCCGGGCTGACCGCGGAAGCGGAGATCGTGGTCGCCCCTGACGGCCAGCTGATCTCGGCGCGCATCGCGCGCGGCTCCGGGTTCGCGGGCTTCGACGACGCGATCCTGGAGGTCTTGCGCGATTCGGTGCCGCTTCCGTCGCCGCCGCCCGACGTCCGTTCGGACGACGAGCGCCTGCACGCGCACTGGCTGTTCGCGCGCGACCAGCGACGCTGCGCGGGCGTGACGCTGATGCGCACCTACGATCCGGTCGAGGTGGCGCTGCCCAAGCTCTTGCGCGCGGGCCGTCGCGACGAGGCGCTCAAGCGCGTGGCGATGACCCGCGGCGCGGGCCTGCCCGCCGAGTCGATGTTCAACCTGCTGGCGGCGGACTGGATCAAGGCGGCGATTCACGAGCCGTGGGCGACGGTGCGGATGGCCCGGCTGCTGGCCGAGAAGGGCGACGACGAGGGGAGCCGGTGGCTGAAGAACGCGGTCCGTCGCCCCGAGCTGGCGGCCGACGCCGGCCAGGCGCTGGTGGCGGTCAAGGTGCCGCTCTGCCCGCTGCTCAAGGCCTGGTTCGACAGCGACAACTGGAGCGATCATCAGGTCGCGGCGGTCGCGCTGGCGACGGCGAACGACCCGACCTGCGTGCCCGGCCTGGCGAAGCTTCTCGGCAACACCAAGGCCCGCCCGGAGGCGCGCGCCGCCGCCGCGACGGCGCTGGGATCGGTCGACACGGACGAGGCACGGAAAGCGGTCGCGGCCGCCACGAAGGACGACGTCCCCGCCGTGCGCGGGGCGGCGATGCTGGCGCAGATCCGGCCCGGGGCCGGCCGCAAGGCGGTGATCGCGATGGAGCGCTTCCTGCGCGATCCGGCCCCCGAGATGCGGGCCGCGGCCGCGGCGGGCGTGGTGCGCGCGGGCGGCTCGTCGAACCTCGACGATCTCTACGTGCTGTTCAAGGACAACGACGCGCGCCCGTCGCTGGCGGCGCTGCGCGAGCTGGACCGTGTGCCTTCCGAGGAGGCGACCAAGCTGATTTCGCGCCTGGCGCGCCGGCCCCAGCCGGACGTGCAGAAGCTGGCGGCGGAGATGCTGCTGCGGCGCAAGGCGCCGACCGAGGGCTACGGGTCGTTCAAGTCGTACCTCGACCCGAAGAGCGATCCCGACCTGCGGACGCTGGCGTTGGCGGGTGCGGACGAGGCGGCGCTGCAGGCAGCGGCCGTCGACGCGTCGCTGGGCCTGGCCGTGTTTCGCGCGCGCATCGCCCGCGGCGAGCGCGAGCAGGCGATCGACTGGTTCCTCGCCCACGGCGCCGCCGTGGCGCCGGCGCTGCAGGGCGAGGCGATGGCCGAATGGCTGCTGACCGCGCGCGCGCTGCCGGCTGACGGCAAGACGACGACCGCCGCCAAGGCGACCGCCGCCAAGACCGCACGCCGCTAGGGCTCCGCTCGCTCGGTTCGCCTTGGGGGCGGACGGGGACGGTCCGCTCCTCGGCCTCCGGCAGCAAGCTTGGAATCCCTTCGGCCGCAACGATCCAAGCGGCCGCCTAGCCTCCGGCCGAGGAGCGGCCCGTCCCCCTCCGCGCCTGCGTTGAACCTCGGCTCCGCTCCGCCAGATCGTCAAAGCGCAGCGATATTCGCTACGAACGCCGCACTTCGTTCACGTCGACCTGGCGGCGGCGCGGGCTAGATGAAGCGGCGCCGAGCCGCTAGGGCGTGACCTGGTCGAGGGGGAGCGCGGTCTTCTCGGCCAGGGTCTTGCCGTTCGACGCGATCACCTTCTTGTACCAGTCGAACGAATCCTTCGGGACGCGCTTCTGGTTCTGGTAGTCGACGTAGACCAGACCGAAGCGCTGCTTGTAGCCGTCCGACCACTCGAAGTTGTCGAGCAGCGACCAGGCGTAATAGCCCGTCACCGGCACGCCGTCCTTGATGGCGCGCCCCAGCTCCGCCAGGTAGCGGTGCATGAAGTCGATGCGCTGCGGGTCGTGCACCTTGCCGTCGAGGAACAGCTGATCGCGCACCGCCAGCCCGTTCTCGGTGATCGACAGCGGCAGCTTGTAGCGGTCGTGGAAGAAGCGCGGTCCCCAGTACATCGACGCCGGCGTGATGGTCTGCCAGTCGGAGCCGGCGCGCGGATAGCCGACCGGGATCGACAGGTGCTCGGGTTTGCCGTCGGCGCCGCGCCGGTAGGTGTCCGCCTTGTAGATGTTGAGCCCGAGGAAGTCGAGCGGCTGCTTCATCTCTTCGAGGTCGGACGGTTTGAACTTCGGCATGTCCTTGCCGTACTCGGCGACGCCGTCGTCGGGGTACTTGCCGAGCACGACCGGATCGGTCCACCAGGCGTTGTTCCATTCGTGCCGGCCGTTGACGGCGAAGATCGCGGCGCGCGCCGCCTCTACGTCCTCCGGCTTGTCGCTGGCCGGCTGGGCGATCTGCGCCGCCAGCACGTAGCCGACCTTGGTCGCCTTCGCGTCCTTCGCGTGCGCGCGCAGCGCCTGCACCGCCTTGGCGTGGGCGCGCATTCCGTTGTGCGCGGCCAGGAGGTAATCGCCGAACTTCAGCTTGTCGCCCGGCGCGTGCACGCCGTCCAGGTGGCCGAGCCCGATGAAGCACTGGGGCTCGTTCTGCGTCACCCAGACCTTGATCCGATCCGACAGCTTGTCCGCCAGCAGCGCCGTGTACTCGGCGAACCAGTCGGCGGAGTCGCGGTTCAGCCAGCCGCCGCGCTTGTACAGCGCCTCCGGATAATCCCAGTGGAAGGCGGTGCACATCGGCGTGATGCCGGCCTTGCCCAGCTCGTCGACGAGGCGGCTGTAGAAGTCGACGCCCTTTCCGTTGACGGCGCCGACGCCGTTCGGCAGCACGCGCGACCACGACACGCTGAAGCGGTACGACCTCACGCCCAGCGTCTTCATGAGCGCGATGTCTTCCTTGTAGCGGTGGTAATGGTCGCAGGCGGTCTCGCCCGTGTTGCCGTCGAAGACCACGCCTTTCTTCCGGCAGAACGTGTCCCAGACCGACGGCCCGCGGCCGTCCTCGTTGGCCGCGCCTTCGACCTGGTAGGAGGCGGTGGCGACGCCCCAGACGAAGTCCTTCGGGAAGGGGCCGGTCTTGTCCCCCTTGCCGCCGCCCGCCTTCGCGTCGCCGGGCTTGCCCGCCGCGCGGGCCGTGGACGCGAGGGCGACGCTGGC
>DATFXS010000569.1:0-4978 GCA_035315605.1 Polyangia bacterium | reverse complement strand
CGAAGCGGCAGCGCCCACCGCCGCAGTCCGCCTCCAGCCAGCAGGCGGGGGCCGGCCGTTCCGGAACGCACCAGCCGTCCGCGCAGCGGCTGCCGTCGACGCACGGGTGCGCGGCGTCGCACGCTTCGGCCAGCGTGTGCGCGTTCGGATCGCGATCGCAGATCCGGCGGATCGGGCTTTCGTACTCCGTGTGGCAAACCCAGCCGCGGGCCCGGCCGTCGGGAAAATCGGGCGACAGGTCGACGCAGACGCGCGCGCCCGGCGCGCCCCCGCGCCGCGCCCCGCAGAGCCAGCCCGGGTCGGCGGGCGCCTGCGCCACGCCGGCCGCGCGCGCGCCGCCCGTGCAGACGGTCGCGCCGGCGCTGTCCGCGCACTGCCACTCGCCGTCGTCGGGCGCGCGCGGGTGGCGCTGCTGACAGTGGTTCCCGGCGCAGGTGAACGCGGGCGCGTCGTCGGTGCGGCGTGTGCACCGTCTCGTCGCGCCGGCGCCGGCGCAGCGCCAGTCCGTCGCCGGCGTCGGTCCGGGACGCGTGACGACGCGCGGGCCGCCGGCCTGCCAGCAGACGCGCAGGGTCTCGACGTCGGCGCAGTCGCCGCCCGCCTCGCCGCCGGGCGTGCCCGCGCGGCGGCACGACGGCACGCTCAGCGCCGACGCGATCAGCAGCGCGGCCGAGAGCCGCGCGCGCAGGGGAGGTGCGGGTGACCGTGGCCATGTCACCTGCGCGCCCGCGGCCGGCGGCGCCGCATCGCCGCCGCCAGCAGCGCCAGCGACGCGAAGAGGCTGCTCGCGCCGCGACCCGACCCCGCGACGCTGCAGCCGTTGAAGAACGGCGGCGCGGTGGTGTGGACGCACGCCTTCACGTTGTTGTTCTGCGAGAACTGCCCGATCGAGTCGCGCACGATGCCCGCGAAGCAGATCTCGCCGACCGCGACATCCGTCGCCAGCCTGACCTGCACGTGCGCGTCGGTCTTGGAATCCTGCGGCCAGGCGCGCCCCGGCAGCGGCACAGGCGTGCCCATCACCTGCGGCCCGTCCGTCTGGTAGAGCAGCAACGTCAGCCCGCTGGTGCCGCCGTCGTCGCTCGCCACGCCGAGATCGATGTCGAACAGGAAGCGTTCGACCAGCCCGTCGACGCAATCGTCGGACGCCCGCTCGAGGTCCCAGGTGACGCCCTGGACGCCCGCGAACGTCGGCGGCGACACATCGTCCGTCGTCCCCGCCGTGAACGTCGCCATCCCACCCACTCCGGGCGCGGCGGCGTTCAGGCCGCGCAGGGCCGGCCACATGATGGTGTAGCTCCCGCCCGGTTCCAGCGGCGCGCCAGGCGTCACGGAGAGAAACTGCTCGGTCGGATCCCAGTTTGCGCCGAGCGACTCCGTGCTCATGTCGGGGTGGACCAGCACCACCGCCTCGCCCAGATATTCGGCCGACGCCGCGTAGTGGGCGCCCAGCGCCGCGTTCAGCGGGACGCCGGTGGCGCCGTCCGGCGGCACCATGTCGACCAGATCCGGCTTCCCGCACTGGGCGGCGCGCGCGGCGGGCGCCGCTGTCACCGCGACGGCGGCGAGCGCCAGCGTCACGGCGGCTGTCGTCGGTTTCACTGGCACACGATCGCGTCGCAGCGGCCCAGCATCTCGGTCCGGTCGTTGTTGTGATTCAGGTCGAACTCGTCGACGCAACAATACCCGTTGTCGATGCAGCACTGCTCGAGATCGGCCGATCGCTGCATCCGGTTCGCGACGTCCGCGCACGCGGCGGGCGGCTGCGCCTCCTTGCAGGGGCCGAACGACATCCCGTCCGCCGCGCATTCCTGGTTGCCCCAGAACGTGCAGAACGACGTGATGCAGGTGCGCTTGCTGCCGGGGACGCAGACCTGGCAGCGGCGCGGGCAGTCGGAGTAGGCGCCGCCGACGCACTGGCGATAGCCGTTGCCGTTGGGGCAGGGGATGGGCGGCAGGCCGTCGTCGATCAGGCCGTTGCAGTCATCGTCGATGCCGTTGCAGGTCTCGGCGGTCGGGACGCAGGTCGGGACGTCGGGGTGCATCTCCCGATCGGGCGCCAGGTCCGGCGGGTGCTCGACGGGCAAATCGGGAGCCAGATCAGGCGGGGCGTCCATCCGGTCAGCCGGCAAGTCGGGCGGCCGATCCACGCCGGCGTCGCCGGGCGGGTCGGTGGGCTCGAGACCGGTGCGGCCGCACCCCGTCACGCCCAGGGTGAACGCCACCATTGCGACCAGCGGCAGGCCACGCACACCGGGATGGACACAGTCGGGCCCCGGAGCAGAAAATGGTTGAGGATCGGAGGGGCTCGCGGTGTCTGTTGAATACATGGCCAGTCGATCTCGCCGGCCTGTCCAGGGTATCACCGGCCGGGTCCTGATCCGCGCCGTCACGCCTCTGGCAGTGGTGCTGATCACCGGCTCGGCGCCGGTGTGGGCGCAGGGCGCCGGTACGGGACCGCCAATGCAGCCGCCGGCCTTCAACCCGCCGGCTGAGAAGTTTCCAGGCAATCCACCGCCCGAGGCGACGCCGCCGCTGCCGGAGCAGAAGCCGCCGGTGCCCGATCCGACGCCGCCCAAGTGGCCCGGCGCGCCGTGGGGTCAGGCCGCGCCCGCCAATCCCGGTGCGGCCCCGCCGGCTTACCCGCCGCCCGCGCCGGGCCCCCAGGCGGCGTTTCCCCCGCCGCCCGGGTACGCGCCGCCTGCTCCTCCCGCGCAGGCTTACCCACCTCCGGCGGGCGGCCCCGTGCCGTCGCTGTCGGCGTACCCGACGGCGCCGTCGCCGCCGCCCCCGGCGGAGCCGGTCGTCGATCCGCAGGGCGATCGCGTCCTTCTGCTGCCGACGGCCACCACGCACCCGGCGGGAACGTTCTACTTCTCGAACTACGAGCTGGTGATCTTCCAGGCCGGCTACGCGTTCACCGACGCGACGCAGGTGTCGCTGACCCTGATCCCGGCGCCGCAGGAGAGCTTCACGATCGTGGACGTCAGCCTGAAGTCGTCGCTGTATCGGGGTGGGCTGGTGCGGGCCGCGGCGATCGGATCGGTCAGCGGCGCGGCCGGGAAGGACATCGGCCTGCAGCTGCTCGGGCGCGCGGGCGGCGTCGTCCAAGTCTGCACGTCCCGGCGCTGCGATTCCAGCCTGTCGCTGTCCAGCAACGTGATGCTCGCGGGCGCGCTGCTGATCATGGTCAACGGCGCGGGCGGGATCTGGCGGATGAGCGAGCACGTCTCGGTGCTCGCCGAGCTGGCGACGATGGTGCCGGTCGGCTCGGCGGGAGGTCAGTTCAACGGCGCCGTGCTGGGCGGCGGCGTCCGGCTGCACTACAGCCACTGGGGCTTCGATTTCTCGGCGCTGCACGCCCTCGACAGCACCAGCGACGTGACGACGGTGCCGTTCCTCGCGATGACCTGGATTCCGTAGCGCTACATCGTCATCGCGCGCTGGTAGCCGACCGAGATGATCCAGATCTTGCCGCGGGCGCCGTCGTCCAGCGGGAACACGGATCCGATGTGGAACTGGTCTTCGCCCTGCGTGCGCAGCGAGATCCCCGCCGTGTGGGTGAGCCGTCCTTCGATGCCGCCCGGGACGGTGCCGTCGAGCGCGGCGATGTTCACGAGCTCGAGCATGACGTCGACGGCGGTCGCGCGGACGCCGGCCGCCACGTTGCCCCGGAAATAATCGCCTGCGTTGCCGGCGGCCGCCTTGTTGACCGTCAGGTCGAAGCCGACGTCGGCCCGGAAGAAGAGCTTGTCCCTCTGCTGCAGGGTCGAGGCGGACAGCCGGAGCGTCGTGTAGCCAGCCCCGGCCTGCACGACGTCCGTCATCCGCTCGAAGGTGACGAGAGCGTTGCTGATGAAGTCGTTGTTGATGGTGCTCGGGCCGGTCGCCAGCACCAGCCCGGTGCGCAAGATCAGATCGTTGCTGTGCATCGGCATGAAGAAGCCGCCGAGCTCGATGTTCCCCAGCCCGCCCGAGTCCGCGCCGTTGAGGTTGAACGCGTGCGAGATCGGAACCTGGCCGTAGAGGCCGATCGCCTTGTTGGGAAGCACGTACTGGCCGTAGGGCTCGTAGCGCATCAGGAACCCGTCGCTGAGCGGGGTCTGGTCGATCTTGTCCCAGCCCACCTGGACGCCAAACCGCGTGCTCGCGTCCATCCGATCGAGCGTCATGAAGGTCGCCGGTGCTTCGACGACGGCCGGCGCCGGCGGCGCGCCCTGCGCGTACTGCGTGGGCGGCTCGTAGCCGGGCGGGGGCGCGACGAACGCGGGCGGCGGGGCCTCCGGCGCGTCCGCCGCCGCCAGCGCCGTCCCGGGACCGGCCAGGAGGCCCGCGCCGCAGCAAAGACCCGTCAACACACCACGGAAGCGACGCCTCGACATCGGCCCAGCGTACGCCCGGGCCTGCGCGCGGGCAATTGCGCGCGTCAGACGACGGACGTCACTCCGCGCCCGAGCCGCGCGCGGAGGTGATCAGCTTGTAAACCTCCCGCCGCGGGCGCCCGGTCGTCGCCGCCAGACTGTCCGCGGCGTCGCGGGTCGATGTCCCGGCCGCGATCAGGGCGCGCGCGCGCTCGACCAGCGCCGCGTCGTCGAGCGCCTCGTCGGCGTCGCCCTCGGCCGCGCCCGCGACCACCAGCGTCACCTCGCCGAGCGGGCGGTCGGTCGCGTAGCGCGCGGCCAGCGCGCCCAGCTCGTCGCGCACGATCTCTTCGTGCGGTTTGGTCAGCTCGCGCGCGAGGCAGGCCCGCCGCCCGGCGCCCAGCGTCTCGGCCAGATCGGCCAGCGTCGCCCCGGCCCGCAGCGGCGATTCGTAGAACACCAGCGTGAAGGGGAGGGCGCGCACGCTGTCGAACAGCCGGCGGCGCGGCCCCGGCTTGCGCGGCGGGAACCCGAGAAACAGGAACTTGTCGGTCGGCAGCCCGGCCGCCACCAGCGCCGCCAGCAGCGCCGACGGCCCGGGCACCGGCACCACGCGC
>DATFXS010000568.1:0-2369 GCA_035315605.1 Polyangia bacterium | reverse complement strand
CGCAGCGGCTGCCCGGCCAGAAGGCGGCCGACGTTCTCGGAGAAGAGCCTGGCGGTTCGCTCGTAGTAGAGCGGCGTCGCCCCGGCGATGTGCGGCGTGAGGATCACGTTGTCCAGGTCCCACAGCGGGCTGGTGGGGGGCAGCGGCTCTTCCTCGAAGACGTCCAGGCCCGCGCCCGCCAGCTTGCCCGCGCGCAACGCCTCCACCAGCGCCGCCTCGTCGATCACCGCGCCGCGCGACACGTTGTAGATGAAGGCGCCCGGGCGCAGGCGCGCGATCCGGCGCGCATCGATCAGACGGTGCGTCGCGCCGGTCAGCGGCACCGCCAGGCAGACGTGGTCCGCGCGGCCCAGGACATCGTCGAGCGCGTCCATGCCGACCAGCTCGTCCACCACGACGCCGGCATCGTACCGGGTCGACGGATCGTGCTTCACCGCGATCAGCCTGACGCCGAACGGCCGCGCGCGCGCCGCGATCGCCTCGCCGATCCTTCCCAGCCCGACGATCAGCAGCGTCTTGCCGGTCAGCTCACCCGGTCCGTCGGAACGAGACGTCAGCTTCCGCTCCCACCGCCGCGCCAGCTGGGCTCGGTAAAGGCGAGGCATCCCGCGCGTGAACATCAAGATCATCGCCATCACGTGCTCCGCGATGTTCGGCCCGTGGACGCCGCTCGCGCTGGTGACGGCGACGCCGCGCGCCAGCAGCGCCGGCGTGGCGACCGCGTCCAGCCCCGCCGCCACCGAGCTGAGCCAGCGCAGACGGCTGGCCCGCGCCACCTCTTCGTCGGACAGCCCCTGCGCGATCACCACGTCCGCGTCGGGGAGCGCGCGCGCGAAGTCGTCCCCGGCCGCGTCCGCGAACGTCAGCGCGACGCGCCCGTCGAAGCGCGCCAGCGCCCGGCGGAAGTACCCCGCGTCGGCCGCCTCCGGCGGCAAGTCGACCAGGACGCGCACGAGGTGATCGGCGGGCGACCCGGCGTGCGCCGTGCTGAACGTCGGCGCGTCGCTGGCCCGAAAGGTCTCTTCGTCCGCTTCGTCGACCGGATCTCTCGGCGCCATCGACGTGATCTTGATCGGTGCGCGGTTGCTTGTCATCCGGGTAAAGTCCCGGTCGTGCGCCGGCCTTCGTACATAGCGGTCGCCGCGGCGGTCGTGCTGTCTGCCGCGTCGGGCGCGGGCTGCCACTATCAGGTGGCGATCGATCGAAAGCCAGGCGCCGCCCCCCGCTGCACAGACGGAGTCTGCCTGGAGGTGGTCACGTTCTACACGAACCGAAAGACCGTCGGCGTCTGGATGCACGCGCCGCCTTCCACCCGGCTGATCAACGCACGCGTGGCCGCCGGCGACAGCCCGGCCTGCCAGGGCCGCTTCCCGACCGAGTGGGTGGACGTCGACGGCGATCTTCATCGCCAAGGGCCCGTCGACGTCAGCGGTGGCCACGGACTGGTCTTCGGGTTTCCGGCCAATACGTGGATGTCGCACGCCGACCGCTTCTTCGATGTCGAGCTGGACGTCGCCGGCGCGCCCCGCTGCGTCCGCGCCCGGCTGACGAACGCCGAGGGAAGAGTGGCGGTCGGGTCGTGAGCATGCGCGCCTGGGCCCTGCTCGCCCTGCTGGCGCCGACGACAGGCGCATCCTGCGTCGAGGTTCGCTACCAGGTGCGCGATCCCCGGATCGGCGATCCCGCGCAGCCTCCCATGCAGATCGAAGGGTTGAGCGTGCGCGACCTGCACGGTGTCCCCGGCGAGGAAGATCAGGGGAACGACTGGGCGCGGCCGAAAATGACGGCGAGCGGAATGGAGTATCGCGACGCTCCCGACGACTTCGAGCGCACCGTGCTGTGGAAGGTGCGGATCCAGGGCGGCGCGCGCACCGAGATCACCGGCCTGACGTGGAGTCCGGAGTCGGCGCCGCGATGCGCGGGCGGGCACCAGGCGCTCGACATCCTGGTCGACGACGTCGAGCACAACAGCGCGCTGCTGGCGCCGGACGTCCAGGTCCACTGGGAACGGCCCGTGGTTATCAGCGGCGAGCAGGTCGTGGCCGGCCGCTTCCACGAGGATCCGCCTCTGCTCCACGCGCCCTCGGTCGTCGACGTGCTGGTGGTTCATCGCGACGGGGACCGCACCACCGAGGAGTGCGTGCGCGTGCCCGCGACCGGCCCCGGCATCACCTACTGGAACAAGAAGCGCTGGTCGTTCGGCGGTCGGATCTTCTGGCGGCGCTCGCTCCCTTCCACCAGCAGCAGCCTCTTCGGGGTCGCGGCGTCGTTCGGCCGCTGGGTGGGCCCGGTCCGGATCGGGATCGAGGGGACGGTGGGAGGGACCAGCGACAGCAAGCCGGACTCGGAAGCGCCCAGTGGAACCGGTT
>DATFXS010000567.1:0-3487 GCA_035315605.1 Polyangia bacterium | reverse complement strand
TCTCCTCGACCTCGGCGGCGGCGCGTCCCAGCTCGTCGACGAAATGTTTCTCGACTGCTTCGGGGTCCGAATCCGACGCCAGCGTGATGCCGACGGTCATCGTGACGTTCGTGACCGGCAGATGGAAGTTGGTCAGGATCGCCTGCGACAACTTCTGGTTCGGAACCACGACGATGTTGTTCTTCGTCGTGCGGAGCCGAGACGAGCGCCAGCCGATCGTCTCGACGTAGCCTTCCTCGCCGTCGTGGACCTTGATGTAGTCGCCGGGGCGCACCGGACGGTCGGCGAGCAGGTGGAGCCCGGCAAAGAAGTTGGCGAGCGTGTCCTGCAGCGCGAGCGCGACCGCCAGCGAGCCGATGCCCAGCGTCGTCAGCAGCGGTGCGACCGGCACCCCGACCGATTCGAGCGCCATGATCACCGCCAGCACCGTGACGCCGATGCGCACGATGCCGCGCACGACGCCGAGCGCCGGCCGGACCGCCGGATTGCGCGCTGCGTATTCGGTGACGGCGGCGACGGCGATGCGGGTCAGCCCGAGCGCGCAGGCGAGCACGAACGTCACCTCGAGGGCGGCGAACAGCCAGCGGCCGAGCCGGCCGGGCAGGGCGAGCTCGGGCAACACCAGCAACAGCCCGCCGATCAGGATCGCGCCGCCGATCGGGATGCCGAGCTGGGGCGGCGGCGTCTTGTCGGGGCGATCGGCGCCGCCCGGACTGCGCAGCCAGCGCGCCGACGCGCTGTGGACCAGGCGCGTCACGACGGCCGACACAACCAGCAGAGCCAGCAGGAAGATCGGGACGACGATCTCCGGCGGGGCGCCGATGTCGATTCCCGCCAGCCGGGTCATGGGCGGGGGTATATCCTTTCCCGTTCCCGATGGCTACGAAGCCCAGCAAGACGCTCGAGACGTTCCCCAACCCGAAGCCGGAGCGCGACTACGTGATCCGGTTCGACTGTCCCGAGTTCACTTGCCTCTGCCCGAAGACCGGGCAGCCCGACTTCGCCACCATCCGGGTCGAGTACGTTCCGGACGCGATGTGCGTCGAGCTGAAATCCTGGAAGCTCTATCTCTGGTCGTACCGCGACGAGGGCGCGTTCCACGAATCGGTCACGAACCGGATCCTCGACGATCTGGTGGGCGCGGTCAGCCCGCGGCGCGCGCGCGTCGAAGGCGCGTTCAACGTCCGCGGCGGCATCACGACGACGATCGTCGCGGAATTCGTGAAGAAGTAGGGGCGCTCTGGTCCCCTCGCCCCGCGAAGCGGGGAGAGGGTCAGGGAGAGGGCGACCGCTACTACTACTTGTGCTTCTTCTTGCCCTTCGACGCCTTGGCCGGTTTCGCCTTGGCCTTGCCCTTGGCGGTCGGAATCGGCGCGGCCTCGTCGGGCGCGGGCGCCGCGGCGGCCGGCTCGGCGGCGTCGCCGGCACCCTTGTTCAGGATGATCGCCTCGGTGACGCGCGTCTCGCCGAGCAGGTCGCGCGCGCCCGGCAGGCGCACCGCCTTCTCGTCGCGCTCGATCTGCTTGTCGAGCTTGTCGATGCAGTCCTTGCAGTCCTTTGTCGCGAGGCGCGCGAGCGCGAACAGGACCGCCTGGTGCACCGGATAGCGCTCCGGGACCATGCTGGTGATCGGCTTCATCGAGTTGAGTAGCAGCGGCAGACCCTTCTTGGCGTCGCCCGAAAAGGCGATCGCGAACGCCGCCTTCTCGGCGCGCTCCGGCTGCGAATCGTTCAGTTTCTTGCCGTAGCAAGCGACGTCGCGGTCGCACTCCTTGGCGACGTTCATGCGCGCGAGCGCGAGCTCGAACACCCCCCGCGCCGCCGTCTCCTTGTCGAACAGCGCCGCGAACGACTCGTACGTCTCCTTGCCGGCGATGCGCGCGAGCGCGATCGCCGAGCTGGCACGCAGGTCAGAGGCCTTCTGGCCGTTCGTCGTCACGTAGCCGTTCTTGGCGAGATCGAGCAGCGTCGGCACCGCCCGTCGGTCGCCCGACAGGTAGAGCGCGTCCGCCGCGGAAGCGCGCTCGGCCGGATCGGCCTTGGCGTCCTTGATATCGGCCAGGATCGCCTCGACCGCCGGCGGCGTCGCGATGTAGCCGAGCGCGATCAGCGCCGACCGGTGCTCGTCGCCGCGCGCCTTCATCTTCAAGCGCGCCGCCAGCGCCGGGACCGCCTTCTTGGCGCGCAGGTCACCGAGGATGATGGCGGCCTTGTGCGGCACCACGCCCGGCGTTCCGCCGTCCGCGGGTGACGCCTCGAACTTCAGCTTCGCCGCCATGTCCTGGATGTCGGGGTTCTTCTCGTTCAGCAGCGTGATCATCGGATCGATGGCGGGCGCGCCGATGCGCACCAGCGCCAGCCGGCACTCCTGGAAGATCCCCGTGCCACGCCCGGTCATGAACAGCCCCTTGGTCAGGGCGGGGATCGCCTGCGGGTCGCGGAACTCGGCCAGCCCCAGCGCCGCCTTCTGATTGAGCAGGAAGTCCTGCTCGTCGGCCGACGTGGTCAGGACCTTCATCAGCGTCGGCACCGCGCGCTTGTCGCCAATCTTCACCAGCGCGCGCATCGCCGCGATGCGTACGTTGTTCGCGCGTGACTTGACCGGCAGCTCTTTCTCGGCGGCCTTGATCAGTGTGGGCACCGCCTCCGGGTCCTTCATGTCGCCGAGCACGCCCGCCGCGATGGTCGCGCGGTCGAAGTCGTCCTCGGTGTACTCCATCGCCTCCATCATGATCGGCTTCGTGCGCGGGTCGAGGTAGCGCGCCAGCGCCTCGAGGTGCTCGGGACGCTTGGTGTCCTTGAACAGCTCGATCAGGTCGGGCACGGCGGCCCGCGCCTTGTCGACGTCCATGTTGGCGAGGTGGTCCAGCGCCTCCTTCTGTGTGCGCAGGTTCTTGAGCTGCTTGGACCACGTGAGCGGGTCGTTCGGATCACCCTGACAGGCCGAAACGAGGCAGGCGCTTGCAGCGAGGGCGAGGACGAGGGCAACGGACGAAGTACGCATGAGCTCTCTCTCCAATGAGGGACGGAAGACGGAACGATTAAAAGACGACAGGCGCTGAAAAAGCAAACGGCCGGTCTCCGAATCGGGGAGACCGGCCGCTGCCTGTTCGATGGGTCGGGACGCGGGACCCGAGCGCGGGTCCCGTCTCTGCTAGGGGGCTGGGGCTGCGCCGCCGCCCTTGGCTTTCGGGACGACGGCGAAGTTGACGTTCTGGTAACCGGCGACCGCGACCGAGTACATGATCTTTTTCAGCATCTTGAACTCGACGTTCTTGTCCGACTGGATGATGGCGATGCCGTTGAACTCCTCGGACGGGTGCAGGAGCTTGTAGTTGTTCTTCAGCGTGACGAGCTTGTCGTGAAGCTCCGCGATCTTGAAGTCGCCCGTCGCGGAATCCTTCATCAGCTCGTCGGCCGTCGCCACCTGCGCGCCGTCCAGAGTGACGACGTCCTTGCTGACGCCGATGACCGGCGCGCGCTCGAG
>DATFXS010000566.1:0-5289 GCA_035315605.1 Polyangia bacterium | reverse complement strand
GGCCACGCCGACATCGGCACGACCGAGATCTACACGCACGTCTCGCGCGGCCATCTGCGCAGCGTCTACGACCGCTTCCACCCGCGCGCGTAGCCCTCCGATCCCCTCGCCCCGCGAAGCGGGGAGAGGGTTAGGGAGAGGGGCCGCGCTTACCAGTTCCCGCGCAAATACGCGCGCAGCTCCCACCTTCGCCCGGTGACGTGATCGACGACGGTCCCGTCCTGGCACCGGATCGTGCGCCGCTTGTCGCCCCGCATGCCCGACCCGAGCTGCTCGCGTCGCTCGAGCGCGCGCGCATCGTGGACCCGCTGGTGCTCGCGCTCCCACAACTTGGCCCGCATCAACGCCAGCGCCGCGATCCGGTTGTGGTGCTGCGAGCGCGACGTCTCGCACCGCACCTGCAGCCCTGTCGGGCGATGCGTCAGCAACACCGTGGAAGCCGTCTTCTGGCGCGCCTGACCGCCCGGGCCGGTGCCGAGGCAGTACGACCAGTCGAGATCGCCGGGCGCGATGCGCACCTCGACCTCCGTCGGCTCGGGCAGCACCGCCACCGTGATGGTGCTGGTGTGGACGCGCCCGCGCTTCTCGCTCGGCGGGACGCGCTGCCAGCGGTGGCCGCCCGCCTCGTCGCTGAAGGCGGCGGCAGCCCGCGGGCCCTCGGCCCGAAAGACGATCAGCCCCCGGCGCCGGTCGACGATCTCCAGGTTAAAGACCGTCGCGGAGCGCGCGCCGCGCATAGATCGCGAACTGCTCTTCGACCAGGGACTTGGCGTCGTCGCCGCCTTCGGCGGCGCGGATCTCGACGATGATGGACATGGCTTCCTCCTTCGGACGGGTCACGGTTGGCTGAACGAAACGGTGCAAACGGACAGACGGACGCGTCGACCGCTAAGTGGGCGGACGGGAGGAATCGGGGCGCGTCGCAGACGCCAACATGACGTCCGTCAGTCTAAGGTCGCGCTGCCAGCCGGGCAACGGCACCGGGGAATCAGGTGGTCGCCCGACGCCTAACCCCCTGAAGTTACATCAAGTTGACAGCCCGGAGAGGCGCGCACATGCTTTCGGGCCTCGGAGGGAGACATGGACGCGCGCGCGACGCGGGTGAAGGAGATACTCGGGCTGCGGCGCCCGCCCATCATGATCGGATTCCTCGACGCCCTGCCGGCGCGCCTGGCGCGCTGGTCGGGAGGTCCGGTCGCGGCGGGCTGCGTCTTCTGGGACCGGGCCATGGACGGCAAGAGCTTCTACACGCTGCCCGCCGACCACTGGAACTGCGCCGTCGGCAGTCACACCCACCATATCGGGCTGCCGCCGGACCGCGCCAACGAGCTGGCCGGCACCATCGGGTTCATGGTCGAGACGCGCTACCTCGACGCCGCGGAGGTGCCGGGCATCCCGACGCTGGACAAGGAGCCGGCGGCGGTCGCCTACGCGCCCGCGGGCGGCGACGCGTTCAAGGCCGACGTCGTGCTGCTGGCGGTGACGCCGGCGCAGTCGACACTGGTGTTCGAGGCGGCGCTCAAGGCCGGCATCGCGCGCGGCGGCGCCGCGGGCGCGACCAGCCGGCCGAGCTGTGCGATCTTGCCTGCGTCCGCCAAGACCGAGATGGTCGCGCTTTCGTTCGGCTGCAGGGGGAACCGCACCTACTCGACCCTCGGCGACGACGAGATGTACGTCGCGATCCCGGGCCCGCGCTGGGATGACTTCGTCGATCGCCTCTCGGAGGTTCAGCGCTCGAACCTGACGATGGGCAACTACTACCAGGCGCAGGCGGCGAAGTTCTCCGCCGCGAAGTAGCGCGAGCAGGCTCGGATGCAACACACGCCGGTTCTTTCGGCGGAGGCGGTGCGGGCGGCGGCCCGCGGGGCGCGCTTCACGCTGGTCGGTCTCGCCCGGGCCGAGCGCCTGGACCCGCAGCCGCTCGAAAGCTGGCTGGCGGCGGGCTACGCGGCGGACATGACCTGGATGGCGCGCCGGCTGCCGGAGCGCCTGGATCCGACCGCGGTGCTTGACGGGGCGCAGACGGTCATCGCGCTCGCGATCGCGTACCACCGCCCGGCGGAGGAGGCCGGCCCGATCGCCCGCTACGCCCGCGGCCGCGATTACCACTACGCCCACCGCGACCGGATGAAGGATCTGCGCAAGCGGCTGCTCGCGCTGGACCCGACGCTGGAGACCTACGCCGCCGTCGATACGGGCGTCGCCATGGAGAAGGTCTGGGCCGAACGCGCCGGGCTGGGCTGGATCGGCAAGAACGGCTGCCTGATCAACCCGCGGCTCGGTTCGTGGCTGACCTTGTCGGTCATGTTCGTCGACCGCGCGGTCGACGGCTACGACGCGCCGGCTGAACAGCGTTGCGGCGACTGCACCCTGTGCCTCGGCGCCTGTCCGACGGGCGCCTTCGCCGCCCCTGGCGTGGTCGACGCGCGCCGCTGCGTCGCGTACCACAGCATCGAGCACCAGGAGATCGTGCCGCCGCCCGTCCGCGAGGGGTTCGCCGGCCGCGTCTTCGGCTGCGACGTCTGCCAGGAGGTCTGCCCCTGGAATCACCGCCCCCAGCCGGAGGGCGACAGCCGGTTCGCGCCGCGGCCGCTGGCGGGGCTGACGCCGGCCGAGATCGCGGCGCTGCCGCCCGACGAGTTCGGGCGCCTGTCGGCCGGCATGGCGATCGCCCGGGCGCGCTACGATGGCCTGCGCCGGAACGCGCTCTACGCCATCGGCACCGCCCGCGACCGCGCCGCCCGCGAAGTCGTGAAACAGTTGGTTGACGATCCCGACGCGAGCGTGCGCGACGCGGCGGCCTGGGCCATGGAACGGCTCGGTCAGGACGGATAGCGCGGGGGCAGCCCCTTGTGGAGCCCGCTGAGTGCGCTACGATCGGCACGGGTTCTATGGCCGGGAAGCCGAAAGACGGGGATCGTGATCGGGACGGTATCGGGACGCTGACCCGGCCGGCCGAAACGCCGGAAACCGTCACCAAGAAGAAGCTGGAGCGTCCGCCGCTCTACGAGGTGCTGCTACACAACGATGACTACACGACCCAAGAATTCGTGGTCTATGTCCTCATGAAGTATTTCCAGCACGATGGCGTGACGGCCCGGAAGATCATGCTGCACGTCCACACCAAGGGGATCGGCGTCGCGGGCGTGTACCCGTACGAGCAGGCCGAGACCAAGGCCCATCAGGTGGTCCAGTTCGCGCGCGAGAACGAGATGCCGCTGCAGGCGTCGCTGCGCAAGAGCCAGGAACAATGACGGCCGTCGTGGCATCAAAGAGCGAATCATGCTGACGCCCGAGCTGGAAACCGCGATCCGGAACTCGCTGGAGGACGCGACCCGGCGGGGCCACGAGTTCGCCGCCCTCGAGCACCTGCTGCTGGCGTTGCTCGCCGATGAGAAGACCGCCGATGTCGTGAAGCACTGCGGCGGGTCCGTGTCACGGCTGAGCGGCAAGCTGGAGGCCTTCCTCGAGACGGAGCTGAAGCCGCTGCCCGAGTCGGAGCGCGAGCGGGCCCAGCCGACGCTGGCGTTCGCGCGCGTCATCCAGCGGGCCGTCAACCACGTGCTCGGGGCGGGCAAGGAGAAGGCCGCCGGGCCGAACGTGCTGGTGGCGATGTTCTCCGAGCCGGATTCCCACGCGGTGACGTTCCTCAAGGAGGAGGGGATCACGCGGCTGGACGTGGTCAGCTACATCTCGCACGGCATCTCGAAGCTGCTGCCCGCCAAGACCAGCGGGATGCCGGGGCAGGGGGGGCCGCAGCCGGTCGGCGACGACGAGGACGAAGAGGGGCCGGTCGACCCGCTGGCGAAGTACGCGGTCAACCTGAACGAACGCGCGCGCGCCGGCGAGATCGACCCGCTGATCGGGCGCGGGCCGCAGATCGAGCGCGCGCTGCACGTGCTGGCGCGGCGCCGCAAGAACAACCCGCTGTTCATCGGCGACGCGGGGGTGGGCAAGACCGCGATCGTCGAGGGACTGGCGCGCCGGATCGAGCTGGGCGAGGCGCCGTCGGCGCTGGCGGGCGCGGTCATCTACGCGCTGGACATGGGATCGATGGTGGCGGGCACCCGCTACCGCGGCGACTTCGAGGAGCGCTTCAAGGCGGTGATCGCGGCGCTGCAGGAGAAGGAGAACGCGATCGTCTTCATCGACGAGCTGCACACGATCGTCGGCGCGGGGGCGGCGTCGGGCGGCGCGATGGACGCGTCGAACCTGATCAAGCCGGCGCTCGCGAACGGCAAGCTGCGCTGCATCGGCACCACCACGCACAAGGAATTCCGCAGCTACATCGAGAAGGACCGGGCGCTGGCGCGGCGGTTCCAGCCGATCGAGGTCGAGGAGCCGTCGATCGAGGAGACGATCAAGGTGCTGCACGGGCTGCGGGCCCGTTACGAGGAGTTCCACGGCGTCGGCTACACCGATGAGGCCTTGCAGGCGGCCGCGGACCTGTCCTCGCGCTACCTCAACGACCGGCGGCTGCCCGACAAGGCGATCGATCTGATCGACGAGGCGGGCGCGGCGGCGAAGCTGAAGGACCGGGCCGGCCGCAAGTCGGGGGCGGCGGCGCCCCGGCGTCGGGTCGGCGCCAAGGAGATCGAGGCGGTGGTCGCGACGATGGCGCGCATCCCGCCCAAGCGGGTCGCGGCCGACGATCGCAAGCGGCTGCACGACCTGGACGCCGAGCTGAAGGCCAAGATCTTCGGGCAGGACGCGGCCGTCGCGCGCGTCGCGCAGGCGATCAAGATGAACCGGGCCGGGCTCGGCCAGCCGGATCGGCCGATCGGCTGCTTCCTGTTCGCGGGACCGACCGGCGTCGGCAAGACCGAGCTGGCCAAGCAGCTGGCCGAGATCCTGGGGGTCGGGTTCATCCGCTTCGACATGTCGGAGTACATGGAGCGGCACACGGTGTCGCGCCTGATCGGCGCGCCGCCCGGCTACGTCGGCTTCGATCAGGGCGGGCTGCTGACGGACGCGATCCACCAGACGCCGCACGCGGTGCTGCTGCTCGACGAGATCGAGAAGGCGCACCAGGATCTGTTCAACCTGCTCTTGCAGGTGATGGATCACGGCGCGCTGACCGACAACAACGGGCGCAAGTCCGACTTCCGCCACGTCGTGCTGATCATGACCAGCAACGTCGGCGCGCGCGAGCTGTCGCGCCACATGCCCGGTTTTGGTGTGGGCGGCGCGGATCGGCTGGGCGACACCGACGAGGCCTACAAGCGGATGTTCTCGCCCGAGTTCCGCAACCGGCTGGACGCCAAGGTCGACTTCGCGCCGCTGGACCCG
>DATFXS010000565.1:0-7620 GCA_035315605.1 Polyangia bacterium | reverse complement strand
CCCGTCGCCACCACCGCCGCCAGCGCGGTGACGGCCAGGACCCGCCGCCAGCGCACCAGCGGCAGCTTGCGGTCGGTGCTGTCGGGCATCTGCGCGGTGTTGCTGCCCGCCGTCGTGTCCCCGGTCAGCGACGCCAGCATCTCGGGCGTCACGCTCGACAGCGACTCCTGCGTCCTCGTCAGGTCGGACCCGAACGCCTCGCGCAGCAGGTCGGGCAGCATCCGCGTGTGGAAGCCGGTCTCGCGGAGGACCGCCTCCAGATCGTCGGCCATCGCCTGGCCGTTCGGGTAGCGCTTCGACCGATCGCGCTCGAGCGCCCGCATCACGACCGCGTCCAGCGAGGCCGGGATGTCGGGCCGCAGCGCCGACGGCGGCCGCACCTTCATCTCCAGCACGTTGTTCAGCGTCTCGAGCTCGCTCTTGCCGCGGAACAGGCGGCGCCCGGCCAGCATCTCCCACAGCACGACGCCCAGCCCGAAAAGATCCACCCGGCCGTCGAGCGGTTCGTTCTTGATCCGCTCGGGCGCGACGTACGCGAGCTTTCCCTTGAACAGCCCTTGCTCGGTGTTCTCGCTGTTGTCGCCGGCCGCCTTGGCGATGCCGAAGTCCAGCAGCTTCACGCCGCCGGTGCGCAGGCACATGATGTTGGACGGGCTGACGTCGCGGTGGACGATGTTCAACCGCTTGCCGTCGGGCCCGACCAGGTCGTGCGCGTATCCGAGGCACGCCGCCACCTCGTGCGCGATGAACGCCCCGACCGGCACGGGCATCAGCAGGTTCTCGTGGCGAAGCTTGCGCATCAGCGCCTGCACGTCGCGCCCGCGCAGGTACTCCATCGCGAGGAAGTAGTCGCCGCCGACGTTGCCGAAGTCGAACACCTGCACGATGTTCGGGTGCGAGAGCATCGACCCGATGCGCGCCTCCTGCACGAACATGTCGACGAAGTCTGCGGCGCGCGATCGTTCGGCCAGGATCCGCTTGACGACGAACGTCTGCCGGAAGCCCTGCGCCCCGGGCATCACCGCCTTGAACACCTCGGCCATGCCGCCCGACCCGATGCGGTCGAGGAGCACGTACCTGCCGAAACGCTCCGGACGAGCCTCTGGGACGATCGCCGCCACGACATCCCGCACCATCGGCGGAAATATTCGAAAAATTGAGATAAGCGGTTCGCTCTACCATTGACTCCCGGCGTAACCACTGGGAGACTTCCGCGGCTTTATTTGGAGGGTTCGTCGATGTCCGAGTATCTGTTCACGTCCGAGAGCGTCACCGAAGGCCACCCCGACAAGCTGTGTGATCAAGTGTCGGATGCGATCCTCGATGCCCTCATCAAGGAGGACAAGGGATCGCGGGTCGCCTGCGAGACGCTGACGAAGACGGGTTTCGTCATGGTGGCGGGCGAGGTCACGTCGACGTCGCGCATCGACATCCCCAAGCTGGTGCGTGGGGTCGTGAAGGACATCGGCTACAGCCACTCCGACATGGGCTTCGACTGGAAGACCTGCGGCATCATGGTCGCGCTCGAGCAGCAGTCGCCGGACATCGCTCAGGGCGTGGATGGTAAGGGCGTTTACACGCGCGAGGAGCAGGGTGCCGGCGACCAGGGGATGATGTTCGGCTACGCCTGCGACGAGACCAGCGAGCTGATGCCGATGCCGATCATGACGGCGCACAAGCTGTCGAAGCGGCTGGCCGAGGTTCGCAAGAAGGGGACGCTGACGTTCCTGCGCCCGGACGGCAAGACGCAGGTGTCGGTGCGCTACGGCTCCGATGACCGCCCGCTGGGGATCGACGCGGTCGTCGTCTCGACCCAGCACAGCGAGGACGTCGCGTACAAGACGCTGAAGGAAGCGGTGATGGACGAGGTCGTCAAGCCGATCCTTCCGTCCAAGCTGGTTTCGAACAAGACGAAGTTCTTCATCAACCCGACCGGGCGCTTCGTCGTCGGCGGCCCGATGGGCGACTCGGGTCTGACCGGGCGCAAGATCATCGTCGACACGTACGGCGGCATGGGGCGCCACGGCGGCGGCGCGTTCTCCGGCAAGGATCCGTCCAAGGTCGATCGCTCGGCCTGCTACTACGCGCGCTACATCGCGAAGAACATCGTCGCGGCCGGTCTGGCGCGCCGCTGTGAGGTGCAGGTCGCGTACGCGATCGGCGTCGCGGAGCCGGTGTCGCTGCTGGTGCACACGTTCGGGACCGGCACGGCTGACGAGGACGCGCTGGCGCAGGCGGTGCGCGCGACGTTCGACTGCCGGCCGGGCGCGCTGATCAAAGAGCTGAACCTGCTCCGTCCGATCTACCAGAAGACCTCCAACTACGGTCACTTCGGGCGCGCGGACGCCGACTTCTACTGGGAGCGCACCGACAAGGCCGATGCGCTGAAGGCGGCGCTTCGCAAGCCGCAAGCGGCGGGCACGGCGAACGGCAACGGCCGCAGCAACGGCGGCAGCAAGCCGGCGACGAGCGGCGGCAAGACCAAGCGCCGCGGCGAGCGCGGCGCCGTCGAAGCGTAGCGCGCTCGAGGCCGGCGCGGCCGGCCCGTCAGGGTAGCGGGAACTTGAAGGCGATCACGACCGACGTCGCAGATCCGCTCTGGAGGGCGTCGCAGGTCGGGCCGTAAATCTGGACCGTCATCTCGTTATCCACGTAGTCCCAGCCGTTCGCGTGACTCGTGTCCTTCGGGATCTCCATCCCGTCGACGACCACGCCGATGCGGCTCGGATCAGCGCCCAGGCAGCTCGGTATCGGGATCATGTACTGGCACGACGCGCCTGGGACCGGCGGTGCCGGGAGGACCAGGCCGAGGTTGCAGTAGTAGGCGTCGACCGTAGAGATCGCGTCGATCAGATCGCTGCCGGCGTCCCACCGGGAGCCGCCGTTTCCCCCTGTGCTGCCGCCCGTTCCGCCCGCGGCGTCCGGCCGCGCGAGCGAGCCTCCGCAGGCGGCGAGACCGATCGCCGCCAGCGCGCCGGCGATCCCGATCAGGCGGTTCATTCGACGCACGGTCTGCTCACCCGGTCAGCTCGTACTTGGTGTGGTTGACCTTCTGAAGCTGGGGCGTTCCGTTGGGCGCGGCGATCATGCGCACCTTTCCCTGCGCCACCATGTCGTTGAGCGCCAGCGCCACCTTGCCGCGCGCCATGAAGCCGTGGAATCCGACCGTTTCGCTCAGCACCGGCAGCGTGAGCGGACCTTGCGCGCGGAGCGCCGCCTCGATCGCCGGGGCCAGCTTCTGATTGCGCTTCCGCTGCAGCACGTTCGCGATGACGACGCCCAGTGCCGTTGCCAGGCTGATGCTGACCAGTGTCGGTGTGTCCATGACAGCGATTCTAGGTCGGGCCCGGGCGTGTGACGCCCTGCCGCGCCAAATTGTGCCGGGCAGCGCTGGATTTCCGGTCAGCAATCATGGGCACGGTCGCTGGTAGACTGTTCAGTCGCGTCAACGTTTCGACTCCAGTGGGCCATGCCAAGTGACGATAAGGACAAGGTGGCGCGCCTGAATCCGAATCTCGACCCGTCGCGCGGGCGCTCGGAGTCCGCGGCGGGCGGAGATGCGGCGGGGCGAGGGCAGGTCATCCAGGTCTCCACCCGCTGCGCGACGATCGACGAGTTCGTCGAACGGTTCGCGGCCTTCGCGTGGGAGAGCTCGCTGGTGCTGCCGGCGGCGACCGCGCTGCCCGTCGGCACGCAGGGGCGCTTCGTCATTCTGCTGCGCGATCAATCGGTGGCGATGCGCGGGCGCTGCCGCGTCACCGAGGCCAAGCCGATGCCGGAGAGCTCGCGCAACCCGGCCGTCAAGCGGGTGATGATGCGCGTCGCGCTGCTGGAGATGGACGACGCGAGCCGCGCGGTGCACCGCCGGTTGGTCGCGCTCCGCAGCGCCCCCGTGCCGCTGCCGATCCCGCCCGAGCCATCGGAGACGACGCAGATCGAGCCGGCGCGTGGCGGAACCGCTCCCGGCGCGGCGGCCCCGGCGCCCGTCGCGGCGGCGCCCGCGCCGGTGACGACGGCGCCTGCGCCGATCACGGCCGTGCGTGCTCCGATCGCGGCGCCCCAGAGGCCCGCGCCTGCGCCCGTACCGGCGAGGCCGCCGCCCGCGCCCGCGCCGCCGCCCGCGGCTGCGCCGCCGGCGCCCGTCGCCGCGGCGCCCGCTTCTGTTCCGCCCGCGAAGACGCCGCCGCCTCTCCGCTCCCCGGCGCTGAACCGGACGATGATCGGTATCGGCGTCGGGCCGGATGGCAAGGCGATCCTGGCGCAGCCCGCGCGGGCCGCCGTGCCCCCGGCGGCCTCGGGTCCGCCCGCGCCGACGCCACCCGTGCAGGCGCCCGCGCCCGCGCCGACGCCACCAGTTCAGGCCGCGGCGCCAGCCGCGCCCGCGGCGCCCGCGGCACCCGCGATGCACAACCTGGCGACCGCCGCGACGATGATCGCGACCCTTCCGACGGCGCCCCGGGTCGAGACGCGGGCACCGCGCGCGCCGGAGACGCTGCCGGCGAACCCACTGTCGGAGTTCAACCCCGAGGAGGTCGATTCGTTCATCGAGTGCACGTTGCTCGAGGTGGACGAGGCGCCGGCGGTCGACGTTCCCGACGGACCGACCAGCGCCGACGCGCCGATGGTGGCGGCCGCGGCGGCCGTGCGCCGAACGACGGCCTACGTCCGGATGCAGCAGCTCGCCGCGAAGGTGCCGACCGACGTGCGGAGCAAGCTGCGCTTGGCCGCGTACATCGGCGTGCCGATCGTCTTCCTGGTCGTCGGCTACCTGATGCACCGATCGCCGTCGCCGCCGCCCGCGCCTGCATCTGCGGTGGCGCCTCCGGCGGCACCCGCACCCGCGGCTGCTGCGCCCGCGGCGGCGGCACCCGCGCCCGCGCCCGCGGCCCCGGCGGCTGCCGCGCCCGCGGCGGCCCCGAAGGCGGTGGTGGCCGCTGCCCCGCCCGAGGCCAAGCCGCAGGTGAAGCGCGAGGAGCCAGCGGTCGAGGCGGCGCCCACGGCGAAGAAGATCGCGGCCGCGGAGAAGGCGGAGGAGCCAGCGCCCGCCGCTCGATCCGAAGAGCCCGCCGAGCGGCCCGAACCGGCCGCGCCCGTCGAGAAAGCTGCCCGGCCGGTCGTCTCGGCCGGCACGCCGGGCGTCTGCACGGCGCGCGTCATCACCGAGCCGAAGGACGCGAAGGTGATCTGGGACGGCAAGGAGATCGGCCGCAGCCCGATCGACGGCCAGCAGGTCCCCTGCGGCGCCGCCCAGGTGATGATCGAGCGGGAGCGGTGGCAGCCGGTCACGGTCGACGTGAACCTACAGGCGGGCGACGCGGCGGTGGTGCGCCAGAGGTTGCACCGCCCGCACGGCAAGCTGATCGTCAACTCGTCGCCCGGCGGCGCCCAGATCAGCATCAACCACGTGTTCGTCGGGTCAGCGCCGAAGAACGTCGATGCCACGCGCTACGAGAAGGTCACGATCAAGGCGGCGCTGAAGGGCTACCAGACCTGGAACAAGAGCATCTATCTCAAGGAAGCCGACACCAAGATCGACATCCAGCTGGTTCCGAAGAGGTAGTCCCCTCAGCGGGCGACGCGGACGATCTGGAATTTGCTGCCGCTGTCCTCGAGATAGATCGCGTCCGGCGCCACCGCCGGCCTGACGGAGATGTACGGCAGCGATGTCTCGGCCGGCGGCGAACAGCCGAGTCGCTTCGCCTGGCCGCTGGCGTCCATCAACCAGATCACCATCCTCTGCTTGAGGTCGTCGAACACCTCGAGGGAGACGATGACCCAACCCCCGTTTCCGTCGGGCCACATGCTCCAGACGCCGGCGTGCGCGGGAAGGCCGTCCCAGAATACGCGCAGCGGACCACCATCTGCCGGCGCGAGCATCACCGACGATTTGTCTTCGATCAAAGGGACACCGGCGCGCGGGGCCGTCCAGTAGACACCGGCGGCGTCGATCCCGGCGTAGTTGCCGCTTCCTCTGGTGAGGTCATCGCTCGTCGCGAGCACGCGCGCAGGCGATCCGTCGAGCGGGAGTGCCGCCGCGACGCCCAGCACCGCCGCCATCACGACCGCGTCGGCCGACACCGCCATGCGATCGAACGCCGTCACAGGGCCATTCGGCAAGGTGGCGGACGCACTGCCGACCAGCGTGGGCGATCCGCCGGTCCGCGAGACGCGCCAGGCGGTCGTCGGGCCGCCGACGGTGGAGGGGAATTCGAGCCAGTGGAAGTCGGTGGGCGTGAGCGCGTACACGAGCGCGGAGCCCGGGTCGCTCCGGCCGCTGGCGCCGTCGACGATGAGGCTGGGCGTGCCGCCGGCGAAGGGGATGCTGAAGAACTGCGTGCCGTAATTGCCGCTGCTCACGATCAGCTGGTCGCCGTCGACCCACAGCTCGGATCCGTACGTCGGCAGGGAGGCGATCGGCGTCGCCGGGCCGCCCGCCGTCGGAAGCGCCATCACCGAGCTCGGCGAGAAGGTGGTGTAGTAGATGACACCATCGCGATAACCGAGGGAGGAAGTGACGTCGAACGGCGCGGCCGGCGTCACAGGCTCCCAGACCGCCGCGCATAGCGACGCGCTCTCGAATGGCGGCGCGGAGGGGCCACCGCCGCCGCCTCCGCAGGACGAGGCCGCGACGGCTGCGCTCATCCCCAACCCGATCAACACCTTCATGCGCATGCGACCTTGATACAACGACCAGGCGTGAAGAAGAGGTGACGGCCGCGACACCTGCAAAAAATTGCCGGGCGACCAAGCTGTCGTTTGCATGAGGCCCGCGATCGCGGTAACGAGGGGCCATGACGCGGAGATCCTGATGCTCACCATCGGGCTGGAAAAGACGGCGTGAGCGGAAGGACCGCGTGAGCGCCCTCGCCGCCGCGAACTGGACGCTCGTCAACGGCCGTGTGCTGGCCGTGTTCGGTCCGGTCCTGATCCTGACCGGCATCGCGGGCTTTCTGACCCCGCCGCGCCTCGCGCTGATGAGCGGCGCGCCCGCCTACAACCTGTTCCACATCGTCTTCGGCGTGCTCGGCACGGCGCTGGTGCTGTCCAAGAGCGCGACCGGGATCGCGGCCTTCAACCTCGGCTTCGGCGCCGCCGACCTCTATCAGGCGATCGCGGGCGTGGCCGGTTGGTTTCCGGCGCGCCAGTTCCGCTACAAGCCCGCCGACCACGTCGTGCACGTGGTGCTCGGCCTCGGGCTGGTCGCGGTTGGCTGGATGGGGTTGCGGTGATCGTCGATCTCCGGTCCGACACGTTCACCAAGCCGACGCCGGCGATGCGCGCCGCGATGGCGGGCGCCGAGGTCGGCGACGACGTCTGGGGCGACGATCCGACGGCGCGCGCGCTGGAGGAAAAGGCGGCCGAGGTCCTGGGCAAGGAGGCGGCGCTGTTCGTCCCGAGCGGGACGATGGCGAACCAGATCGCGCTCTTGCTGCACTGCCGTCCCGGCGACGAGGTGATCGTCGGTCGCGGCGCGCACACGCGTCTCTACGAATCGGGCGCGGGCGCGGCGTGGGCGGGCGTGCAGTTCGCCGAGGTTGGCGCGGCCGACGGCACGTTCACCAGCGAGGACGTCGACGCGGCGGCGTTGCCCGACGATCGCAACCTGCCGCGGACGCGGCT
>DATFXS010000564.1:0-2209 GCA_035315605.1 Polyangia bacterium | reverse complement strand
GAGCTTGCACGGAGCGCGTTTTTACCGTTCCGGGCTCGACCATGTCGTCAACGCCGCGAATCGTCCCGCTCCCCGGTCCAGCTGGCGACCGCGCCCTCGCGGCCCGCCTGTGCGCGGGCGAGGACCAGGCCTACCGCGACTGTTACGACCTGCACGCGCCGCGGACGTTCGCGCTGCTGGTCCGCATGCTGCGCAACCGCGCCAAGGCCGAGGAGATCCTGCAAGAGACGTTCGTCGCGGTCTTCAAGAAGATCCGCCAGTACCGGGGCGACGCGCAGCTCGGCACCTGGATCCGCGGCATCGCGGCGCGGCGCGCGCTGAACGCGCTCCGCGACGATGCGCGCCGGATCCCGAGCGCGTCCGCCGCCGACGGCGTGGACCCGGGGGCCGAGGGTGATCTGACCCGCCGCGATCTGGCCCGGCGGCTGCTCGAGATGCTCGACAGGCTGACCGACGAGAAGCGCATCGCGATCCTGCTGCACGCCGAGGGCTACACGGCCGCCGAGATCGGCGCCATGACCAACGCGCCGCGGGCCACGGTCCTGGCGCGCATCGCCCGCGGGCGCGCCGAGCTGATCAGCCTGGCCGCCGCGGATGCGTCCGGGGCCGGCCCGGACATCGAGGAGCTGACCCGTGGCTGACTGCGGCGTCGTCGCGGAGGCGATGCTGGCGCGCGAGCGCGGCGCCGCGCTGGATCCGGAGCTGCGCGATCACATCCGGTCATGCGCCGCCTGCGGGGCGTCGAACGCGCGCCTCGATGCGCTCGACCAGGATCTCGACGCGCTCGCGGGCGACGTCGACGCGCCGCCGCCGTTCGAGACCGTGGCGGGGCCGGCGCGGATCGTGGCGCGCGGGCGGCGGCAGGCGCGGTTCGCGCGGCGGATGCTGCCGGTGGCGCTCGCGTGCGCGGGCGCGGGCGTCGCGGCGGTCGTCGCGACGCTGACGTTGCACCACCCCGGCGGACGGCTCGCGGTGGCGGGCGAGGTGCTGGACGCCTCGCGGGGTTTGACCGAGGCGGGCCTGGCTGACGGGGCGCGGGTGACGGTGGTTTCCGGGCGCGCGGTCGTCGAGGCGTCGGACGGGCGGCGCGCGGTCGTGCGGCTGGAGACCGGGTCGGCGTTCCTCAGCGTGCCGCATCTGGGGACGGACCGGACGTTCGCGGTGACGACCGACGAGGTCGAGGTGCGGGTGCACGGCACGCGCTTCGAGGTCGCGCGGGGAAGTCAGGGGACGCGCGTCAGCGTCGCCGACGGAACGGTCGAGATCCGCCCGCGCGACCGGCCCGGCGAGGCGTTCCTGCTCGGGCGCGGGCAGTCCCGCCTGATCGAGGGGCTGCCGCAGCGGCGCCTGCGCGCGCGGGCCGCCGCCATCGCGGCGCTGGATCAGCGCGACGACTCGACGGTGGGAGACAAGATTCGCGCCTGGCTGGAGTCCGATCCGCCCGCCGAGGAGGCGGCCGAGGCGAACGCGCTGCTCGCCTGGAAGCTGTCGCGCGACGGCGATCGGGCGGGCGCGCTGCGCTGCTATCGTCGCGCGCTGGCCCTGTTGCCGGCGGGGCGCGCGCCGCTCTGGGCCGACAACGCCTGCGCGCAGCTGGCGCTGCTCGAGGAAGGCGACGGCGCCGAGGCGGGCGCCGCCGCGTGGCGGCGGTACCTCGAACGGTTTCCCGCGGGCGTTCACGCGACGACGGCGCGCAGCCGTCTCGCCGGTCAGGACGGAAAGATCGCAAGGGACAATCGATGACCGCGTTCGTGCTGGCCGCGGTGCTGTTCGCCCATTCGCTTTCCGGGAGCGACCGGATGCGCGCCGACGTCCGGGTGATCGCGGCCGACCAGGGCGGCGGCGCCGACCCCGGTCTCGCGAGCGCGCTGGCCCAGGCGCTGGTCGACGCCGGGTTGTCCGCCGCGCCCGAGCACCGGCCGCCCGACGACTGTCGCGACGAGTGCATGCGCGTGTCGGTTCGAAAGACGGAGGACCGCGGCTTCTTGATCGAAGTGCGCACGCGCGGCGATTCCGCGGCGGCGCCCGTCCGACTGGATCCGACGGCGTCGTCGTTCGATCAGGTGCACGCGCTGGCGATCGAGGTCGAGCTGCTCGCCGGGCAGATGCATCCGTCCCGCCGGCGGCACGCGCGGCCGGCGGTGGTCGCGTCGTCGCAGCCGCCGCCCTTGCGCCCGGAGGCGGTCGCCGCCTCGGCGGCCGACACGGG
>DATFXS010000563.1:0-6671 GCA_035315605.1 Polyangia bacterium | reverse complement strand
AACAACTTCTACAACGACGCGGACGCCGGGACGCCCCAGGTGACCAGCGGCCCCTACCAGCCGCTCACCGTCGGGTCGACCTGGACCTATCACGTCGACGATCAGGGCATCGTGTACGAAAAGGACAGCTCGGTCGAGGCGCTCGAGGACATCGGCGGCATGGCGGCCGGCACCATGGGCTATCGCGTGCGCGAGACGGTCAAGGCGTCGATCCAGCTGACCTGGTACGAGAAGACGGACACCGACGTCCGGCGCCACCACGATCAGCTCAACGACACGACGGGACGCCAGCTGTCCGACGAGTGGTACGCGCCGTACCTGCTGCGCGTCGACGAGTCGCCCGACCACCTGAAGGCCGGCGCGACCTGGACGATGACCTACACGCACACCAAGACCACGAGCAGCAAGCCGATGACGACCACGAACGAGTCCCAGGACTGGAAGGTCGACGGGGTCGACGTGGTGACCGCGACGAAGGCCGGCACGTTCAGCGCGCTGCGGGTCACGTTCACCGACAAGGCGAATTCGGGGACCAAGACGCAGTGGTTCGTGCGCGGCGTCGGCAAGGTCCGCGAGCTGACCAGCGCCGGCCACTTCGAAGAGCTGACCAGCTACAACATCGCGCCCTAGTCGGCCCCTCACCCTAACCCTCTCCCCGCTTCGCGGGGCGAGGGGACCTGAACCTTACTGGTTCTCGATTTCGCGCTTCATGAAGATCGCGCCTTCGGTGACGATCTTCTCGCCGGGCGTGAGGCCGCCCATGACGCGGACCCGGCCGTCGGTCTCCGGGCCGACGTCGACGCGCCGGATGCGGAACACGTTGCCCTCGGTCGCGACGATGACGTAGGTCCGGTCGCCGTCGGTCAACACGGCCTTCGACGCGACCGTCATCACCTTGCGCCGGCCGTTGTCGCTCACCTCGACCTTGGCGAACATCTCGGGCTTCAGCCGGTGGTCCTTGTTCGGCACGACGCAGCGGACCTTCACCGTGCGCGTGGCGGGGTCGACGACCTCGCCGATGTGCCCCACCTTGCCGGCGAATTTTTCGCCCGGATACGCCGGCACCTGGATGCTGACGTTGTCCCCCTCGGCGATCAGGCCGAGGTCCTGCTCGTACGCGTCGGCGAGGACCCAGACCGTGTCCAGGCTGGAGATCGTCAGCAGCGGCGTCGCCTGATCGGCGCGCACCTCCTGCCCCACCAGGACGTTGCGTTCGACGACGATGCCCGCCACCTGCGCGCGCAGAGCCGCGTTCACCGCGGGATCCGTCGGCGACACACCGAGTGCCTTGAGCTGCACCGACGCGCGCGCGTAATCCGAGCGCGCCTTGCGCAGGTCGCCCTCGACCTGCGCCGCCTCCTTCTCGGACACCGCGCCCTCGGGCTGCAGCTTGTGCACGCGCTCGACGGCCTTCTCCGACACCGACAGGTCGGTCATCGCCTTCTGCGCGTCGGCCTGCAGCTGCCCGACGTTGGGAGATGACAGCTGAATCAGCGACTGGCCCGCGTGCACCTTGTCGCCCAGCTTGACCAGGATCGAGGTCGCCCGCCCGTCGATCGGCGACGCGACCCGCTGCGTGTGGTCCTCGTCGAAGCCGACCCGCCCGGGCAAGGAGATCGACGTCGTGCCGGCCGCCTCTTGCACGGTCTCGATCTTGATGAAGTCGTGCGGCGCGTGGCTCGGGTCGTAGCGGATGAAGTCGCGCGGCTTTTCGCTGCCGCCGCCCTCCGGCTCGGTGTGCTTGGAGCAACCTATGGCAGCCAGCAACGCGACGGTGGCGGCGGACACGAAGACCCCTCTCCCTAACCCTCTCCCCGCTTTGCGGGGCGAGGGGACCAGAGGTGACTTTGGACTCGGGGTCATGGCTCTCCTACGGCGTGTGAGACGTCGACGGTTGCCTGGCGGAAGTCGTAGAGCGCGCGCAGGTACTGCGCCTCGGTGTCGAGGTAGGTCCGCTGCGCCTCGAGAAGCTCGATGAGCGAGATGGCGCCCGCCCGGTAGGATTTTTCCGCCACCTTGAGCGCGGTCTCGGCGCGCGAGATCATCCCGCCCTTGTCGCCCGTGCCGGTCGGCGTCCCGGGCACGTCGCCGCCCGCCGGACGCTCGAACACGGCCAGCAGCGTCGCGGACCGCGTCCCCTTGCGGACCGCCTCGGCGACGTCGCGCGCGACGGCGATGCGCAACCGCTCGCCGTCGTTGTCGGCGCGGCGTTGATCCAGCTGGGCCCGCCCGATGTTGGCCTGGTTGCGATCGAACAGCGGCAGCGGCAGCGACAGCGACAGGGCCAGCGTGTTCGGGTTGTCGCCCGACACCGTGAAGTCGCTGTGCGTGTAAGCCGCACCGAACGTGAGGTCCGGCAGCCGTTCGCGCTCGGCCGAGCTGAGCGCGGCGTCCGCCTGGACGCGCGCGGCGCCGGCCGCCCGGAGATCGGGCCGGCGCTCAAGCGCCCGCTGCGTCAGCCGCGCCAGATCGAAGGCCGGGCGCGACGCCGCGTCCGACGGGCCGGGATGGAGCACCGGCAACTGCGCCGCCGTCGGCAGGTTGAGCAGCGCGGCCAGCTTGCCGCGGGCGACGTCCAGCTGCATGTCGGCGTCGATGACGTCGTTCTGATATTTGAGCCCCTCGAGCTCGATCTTTCGCAGCTCGGCCTCCGAGATGTCGCCGGCTTTGAACCGCGCCTGGGAGATCTTGATCGTCTGCGCGTACCGGTCCGCGAATTCATGCGCCAGCTGCCGCTCTTCCTGCTCGCGCACGGTCTCCGCGAAGCTGGAACGGATGGTGTAGACGATCTCGCGCAGCGCGTCCTCGGTCAGCATGCGCCGGTGCTCGACCCCCTTCTCGGCGGCGTTGATCCGCGCGCTCCGCTTCATCCAGACGTCGATGATCTCCGTGACGCCGAAGGTCTGCACCGGCTGATCGAAGAAGTCCTTCGTCGGCATCAGACTGTTGGCGGTGTTGTTGGCCTTCCCGAGCAGCAGGTTGCCGATCGAATACTCGAAGGTCGGGTTCGGGTAGATGCGGGCCGCGACGACGTCCAGCTCGCTCGCGTTGATCTCCAGGCGCGCGGCGATCACCTCCCGGTTGTTCTGCAGCGCCACCGCGACCGCCTGCTCCGGCGTCAGCTCGGCGGCGCGCGCGGACCCGGTCGCGGCCAGCACCGCCAACCCGATCACCTTGGCAACTCTCCTCACGGTTCCTCCACCGCGACCGGATGCCGCGACCGCCAGCGCCCGAACCATTTTTCAGCCAGCTGGTACGTCGTCGGAAGCAAGAACATCGTCAGCAGCGTCGCGGGCATCAATCCCCCGACGATGACGATCGCGAACGGGCGCTGCGTGTCCGACCCGATGCTGTGCGACAGCGCCGCCGGCAGAAGGCCGATCGACGCGGGCAGCGCGGTCATCAGAATGGGCCGCAGCCGCCCCGCGACCGCCCGCAGGATCGTCTCCGGCGTCGCCGACGGGTTGGCCCGCGCGCGCCGCATGTAGTTGACGATCAGCACGCCGTTCATCACCGACACGCCGAACAGCGTGATGAACCCGACCGCCGACGACACCGAAAGCTCGGTGCCGGTCAGGTACAGCGCGAACACGCCGCCCACGGTCGCGAACGGCACGTCCAGCAGCACCACCAGCGCCGGGAGCGCCGCGCGGAAGGTCATGTAGAGCAGGAAGAAGATCACCAGCACCGAGATCGGCACGATCACCGCCAGCCGCTTCATGGCGCGCCGCTGGTTCTCGAACTCGCCGCCCCAGGTCAGGTGGTAACCCTCGGGCAGCTTCACGGTCGACGTCACGAGCGCCTGGGCCTCGGCGACGAAGCTGCCCATGTCGCGCCCCTCGATGTTGCACTTGAGGGCCAGGAACCGCTGCCCCTGCTCGCGGTTGATCTGGGTGCGCCCGCTGTCGAGGTGCAGGTTGGCCAGCGCCGCCAGCTGCAGGCGCGCGTGATCGGTCGGCACGTCCAGCCGGCCGACCGACGCCGGATCGCCCTCGCTCGCGATCGGTGTCCTGACCCGGACGCCGACCCGGCGCTCGCCCTCCCACATCGACGTCGCCAGCTTGCCACCGTAGGCGCTCTCGATTGCGTCCTCGACGTCGCGCACCGACACGCCGTAGCGCGACGCCGCCTCGCGGTCAACGTCGGCGACGATGTGCTGCGCGCTGCCGGCCCGGTAGATGTCGACGTCCCGCGCGCCGCGCGTCGCCGTGATGATCGCCCGGACGTCCTCCAGCTTCTGGTGCATCAGGTTCAGGTCGTCGCCGTAGATCTTCACCACCACCTGTCCGCGGATGCCCGAGATCGATTCTTCGACGCGGTCCTTGATCGGCTGGCTGAAGTTGAAGTCGACCCCGGGCCGCTCCAGCGCGGCGCGCATCGCCTCGACGACCTGCTCCTTCGAGCGCTTCTTGGCGCCGTTGACGGTCGGCCAGTCCGCCTCGGCCTTCATGATCACGAAGGTCTCGGATTGGTTCGGCGCCTCGTCGTCGGTGCCGTCCTCCGGGTGACACTGCTCGGACAGCACGTCCTTGACCTCGGGGAACTTCATCAGCGAAAGGCGCATCTGCCGCAGCACCTCCGCGCCCCGCTCCAGCGACACCGCGCTGGGCATCGTCACCGTGATGTGGATGTCGCCCTCGTTCATCGGCGGCAGGAACTCCGACCCGAGGCGCGGAATGAGCATCGTCGCGCCGCCGATCACCGCCACCGCGGCCATCAGCACCACCCCCGGCCGGCGCATCGTGAAGCGCAGCCCGTCCAGATAGCGATCCTGCAGCCACGCGAGGAACGGCGGGTGCTTCTCCTTGACCGGACGCCGCTTGAGCAGCGCGGCCGTCAGCGCCGGCACCGTCGTCAGCGTGAAGATCAGCGCCCCCGCCAGCGCGAACGCGTAGGTCAGCGCGACCGGGCGGAAGATCCGCCCCTCGACGCGCTCGAGCGTGAAGATCGGCATCATCGCCGCGCCGATGATCGCCATCGAGAACAGCGTCGGCCGCACCACCTCCTTGGCGGATTCGGCCACGACGTGCGGAACGCTTTCGGGCGGCGGCTTTTCCAGGGCCAGGTGGCGGTAGGCGTTCTCGACGAAGATGACGGCGCCCTCCAGCAGGATGCCGAAGTCGATCGCCCCCATCGACAGCAGGTTGGCGGGGACGCCGGCGTAGTGCAGGCCGACGAACGCGGTCAGCAGCGCCAGCGGCATCACGATCGACACCGCCAGCGAGCCGATCATCGCGCGCAGGAACATCCAGACGATGATGCTGACCAGCAGGATCCCCTCGATCATGTTGTGCGACACGGTCTCCAGCGTCGTGTCGACCAGACGGGTGCGATCGTAGAACGGCACGATCTTCATGCCCGCCGGAAGGATCTCCCGGTTGATGCGCGCGACCTCCTCGTGGACGCTCGCCAGCACGTCCTTCGGGTTCTCCCCGCGGCGCAGCAGGATCGTCCCCTCGACCGAGTCGGTGGCGCCCGCGCGCGCGACCGCGCCGCGCCGGGGCGTGTACGCCTCGACCACCTGGGCGATGTTGCGGATCAGGACCGGCGTGCCGTTCGTCGCCTTGACGACGGTGTTGCCGATGTCGGCGGCCGACTTCAGGTAGCCGCGCCCGCGCACCACCAGCTCCGACTCCCCGAGCTGCAGGTAGCCGCCCGAGGTCGCGCCGTTCGACGTCGACACCGCGCGAATGACGTCCGCCAGCGACAGCCCGGCGTTGCGCATCCGGCCGGGATCGGCCAGCACGTGGTACTCCTTCTGGAAGCCGCCGAAGCTGACGACGTCCGCGACGCCCGCCGCCCGCATCAGGTGCTTCGACACCACCCAGTCCTGCCAGCTGCGCAGCTCGCTCGGCGAATGGTGGTCGCTCTCCAGCGTGTACTGGTAGACCTGCCCCACCGGCGTGTCGTTCGGGCCGAGGTGCGGTTCGATCCCTTCGGGCACCTCGGCGTCAGGCAGCCGCTCGCTCACCTGCTGGCGGGCCCAGTAGATGTCGACGTCGTCCTCGAACGTCAGGATCACCTGCGACAGACCGAACGAGGTGATCGATCGCTGGACCAGCACGCGCGGCGTCCCGGTCAGCGCGCGCTCGACCGGGATCGTCACCTGCTTTTCGATCTCCTCCGCCGCCTGCCCGGGGTAGAGGGTGATCACCATGACCTGGACGTTGGTCACGTCCGGGAACGCTTCGATCTTCAGCTTGCTGAACGTGACCGCGCCGAAGATGGCGAGCAGGACCGTCGCGGTCAGCGTGATCGCGCGCCGGTGGACGGCGAAATCGATGAGCTTGTCGAGCAAGGGGGCCTGCCGCGCGGACGCGCGCGCCCGCCGCATCTGCACGCGTCATGCCCGGCCCCCGTGACGATAAGTCACGTACTTACGAGCGCTTGCGCCTCAGCCCTGAAAGGATCTTGTAGCCCCGACTGAAGGATTCTTTCAGGGCCGCTGGGGGCCCGCGCGCCAATTTCAGCGGCCGATTCGATTTGCGTACCGTTTTTGCTGCCTCGCGACACTCAGGGGAAATGCGCACTTCGATTTCAGCAGCGGTGGTGTCGGTCCTGGTTCTGGCTGCCTGGGGATGCAGTAGCGGGGGCGGCGGCGGTGGCAAGGGAGGCACGACCGGATCAGCCGGCCAGGGCGGGACCACCGGGAGCGGCGGCAGCGGCGGCTC
>DATFXS010000562.1:0-6375 GCA_035315605.1 Polyangia bacterium | reverse complement strand
CAGGTGGATGGTCTTGACGATGTAGGTCGCCGCCACCTCGGTGTCCCGGGAGATGTGGGGCATGTAGCTGGGTCCGAACTCGTCGTTGAAGACCGGGCCGGTGAAGGTCATGCCGTGAACAACCGTCGTGCTGATCGTGTTCATCAAGCTCTCGTGAAACGACACCGCGTCGGCCACGTCGGCGACCGGCAACGAGTTGTCGTCGCCGTAGCGATGGTAGGTCAAGAAGTCGAGCTTGGTGCCCGAGTTGAGCGATCCGGTGATCAGCATCCGGATCATCGACGGCGACTCGCCCGCCGAGCCCGCCGGCCCGCCCACCCGCACGCCCGGATCGGCCTGGAGCAGACCGGTCACCGTGTTCTTGTAGAGGTCCCAGTAGCCGCCGTCGCCCGGCCCGTACATCCACGACGGTTCGTTCCAGACCTCGAAGTACCAGTTGTTGCGGACCTCTTCGGCGCCGTAGCGATCCTCGAGGTGGGCGACGAAGGCCGCCATCAGCGCCTGCCACTTGCCCCAATCGTCGGCGGCGCCGGTGGGCGGGCTGATGTTGGGAGATTTGCTGTTGTACCAGAGCAGCTTCTGAACTTGCGACGGGTCCGACGCCAGCGCGCTGGGCGTGAAGCTGATCTCGACCATCGGACGCATCCCTGCCGCGACGATGCCGTCGTAGACGGCGTCGACGCCCGACCAGTCGTAGATCGCTACGCCCGACGCGTCTTCAGAATAGACGGCGATGTCGTCGTTGAAGATGCCGTGGAAGCGCACGTACTGAAATCCGGCCTGCGCGTGCGCCTTCCGCAGCGCGTTCTGCGCGTTGCGCCCGTAGGCGGTGCAGATCAGCGTGTGCGCGTGATCGGCGGCGACCGCTTTTTCGTAGAAGCGGTTCCACGCGCCCACGGCGGTGCCCGCGTCGACGGCGATGGTCGCGTAGACCGGGGTGGCCGGGGTCGCGGGCGGCGCGTCGGTGCAGGCCGCGGGCGGCGCCGGCGCCGTCCAGGGCTGCGGATCCGAGCAGACGCCGACCGCTTGCCCGCCTGCCCCGCCGCCACCTCCCCCGGTGCCGCCGAGGACGCCGCCGCCCGTGCCGGTGTTGCCGTAAAGGGGAGCCTTCGCGCACCCGGCCAGCGACGCGGCGAACGCGAGCGCGAACGCGACGCCGGCGAATGGCGCAACTGACGATCGTCCACGAACAGAAACCCGCACGCGCGGAAACTAGCACGCGCGCGCCGCCCGTATGCCCGCTCTCGCCAGATCCGATCAACGCGCGCAGCCCATCCGCAATGCGCCGCCGTGAAAATGATAATTTGCCGGCCGTAAATGCGATGTGGGCCGGCGACCCGGCGCCCGCAACAAATGAGATGGTCGCTGCGATGATGATCCCCGAACCGAGGTGTGTAATCTGCACGTCATGACTCGACGCCCTCACCTCCCCTTGCTGCTTCCCGCGTTCGTGCTCGCGCTCGCGGCGGGCGGAACGGCCTGCTCGTCGGACTCGAATCACCTGACGCACATGATGTCGTCGTTCAACTTCGCCTGGGACTGGACCGGAATCGTCGGCACCGGCCAGAGCCTGTCCGTCGGCGCGTTCGGAACGCCGGTGATCGCCACGATGCAGCCGTACAACAACATGAAGCTCTCGTTCGGCGGCGCGACGGTGGCACCGCCGTTCGACCCGACGATCTCGTCGCTGGCGCTGGTGCCGCTGACGGAGCCGCTCCGCGCGACCGCCACCAGCTATCCCAGCGCCTACCCCGCCAACCTCAACGGCGAGACGCCCCACACGGCGATGGCCGATCAGCTGACGGCGATGGCGATGGATCAGGCGATGCACGACCTCATCTCGATTCACACCGTCGTCGGCGAATCCGGCCAGCCGCTCACCGTCATCCAGAAGAACCCCAGCAACCTCCCGACCACCGGCACATCCGGCCGCGCGTACGACGCGACGATCTTCGAGGCGACGGCGATCACCCGGCTCGCGAAGGACGCCGGCAAGAGCTACGGCATCGGCGGGATCGTGCTGACCCACGGCGAGTCCGACGCCGGCAACACGGTCTACGCCGACGGCATCTACCAGCTGCTGACCGACTACAACCAGGACCTGGCCGCCATCACCGGACAGACCACGAAGTTTCCGATGTTGGCGTCGCAGCAGAACTCGGTGCCGGCGGACACGGGGAGCGTGTCGATCTCGGCGGTGCAGGTCTGGAAGGCCAGCACCGATCACCCGGGCGAGATCGTCTGCACCGGCCCCAAGTATCAGTACTCGTACGCGGCGGACACCATGTCGCACGTGCACATGGGCCCGCTGGAGTACGAGAAGCTCGGCGAGAAGACGGCGCAGGTTTACTTCGAACGCGTGGTGCTGGGGCATGACTGGAAGCCGCTGCAGCCGACCAGCGCCGAGTTGAGCGGCAACGTCGTCACAGTGCACTTCCACGTGCCGGTGCCGCCGCTGACCTGGGACGACAACCTGCCGCCGCCGCACGGCACGATGATTCCGCAGTGGGCGAACGGGCGCGGCTTCGAGGTGCTGTGGGCCGGCAGCCGCAAGACCATCGACATGGTCGAGATCGTCGGCGCCGACACGGTCAAGATCACCTGCCACGACGATCTGTCCGGCGGCGAGGTGGTCGTCGGTTATGCCGTGACCGCCGAGGGCGGCACGCCGCCGACCGATCAGACGGCGCGCTGGGGCCACCTGCGCGATTCCGACCCGTTCGTCGGATCGGTCACCATGGCGGCGCAGCCGAACTACGCGATCGCCTTCCAGATGCCGCTCAACTGACCCGCTTCCGGCGCCGCCCGGATCGGCTGCGGCGTAAGATGCGTAGTGTGAGGAGGCGGTTTGGTCGCGCGGTGACCCTGGCGCTCCTGGGCCTGCTCGCCGTCGCTGCGCGCGCGGGCACCGAGGGTGCCGCTCCGGGGGCGGGGCCCGGCCCGCCCCCGGCAGCCTGCACGCCGATCGCCGGCGCCGTGACGCTGGAAGAGATGCCGCGCCCGGAAAGCCTACGCCTGGCGAACGCCGGGTTGGTGCAGGCGATCTGGACCGGAACGGAGGTTCTGATCTGGGCGTCGTGGCAGGAGAGCCGGCCGCTCGACATCCCGCGGTTCGCCGAGCTCGACGGGTTCTTCGCCTACTCGCCGCGCAGCAAGAGCTGGCGGGTGGTCCCCTCCAGGGACGTGCCGCACTTGCGGCGGCCGACCTTCGTCTGGGTCGGCGGGCGCGCGATCCTGTGGGGCGGCATCGACCAATCGACGATCGTGAACGAGGGCGCGATCTTCGACCCGGCGACCGGTCGCGTTCAGGCGACGTCGCCCAGGAACGCGCCGACGCCGCGCCAGCTTCACAGCGCAGCCGCCGTCGGCGATCGGATGATGATCTTCGGCGGCGGCGGGACCGGCCCCATCAACGGCTGGAGCTGTGACGGCGCGCTGTTCGATCCGGGACGCAATTCGTGGAGCGCGCTCGCGCCCGTGCCCGCCGAGCTCTGCCCCTGGGCCGCCGACGCGCGCATCGTCGCGGCGAACGCGGACCGAGCGGCGGTGCTGTTCGCGGAGCCGTCCCAGTCGCCGCGCTTTCGCGTGGCGTTCTACGAGATCTCCCGCTCGGCATGGACGGAGGGTGTCGTCTTCGATCCGGGCCGACGCATCGGGTTCGACGACGCCGGCGCATTCGGTCCGGACGGCGCGGTCTACCTGGTCGGGAGCGATCTTTTTGCGCAGGGCGCGACGATGTTCCGCATCGATCCGCGCACGGGCCGTTTCGAGGCGCTGGCGCCCGCCTGCGACTCGGGTCCCGTCTTCCCGTCAGGCGCCGGGCTGCGCGTCCTCGGCTCGGCCGGACTGACCTGCGAGGTCGATCTCGCGCGGAAAGAGTGCGTGCTTCCGATGCGGGGCATCGGATTCCCGCACACGCGGGCGCGCCAGTTCGTGGTCGCCACCGATCAGGAGGTCATGGTCTGGGGCTACGGCGCCGGAACGATCGTTCGCTGGGGGGCCGCGGCGCAGAACGTTCCGCCGCCTCCACGCGGGAACGTGCGCGCCGCGGTGGTGTCGATGACCCGTGGCCGCTGCGGCGGCGTCCCGCCCCCGCCCTGGGACCCGCGCATCGCGGAGACGCCGGCGAGAAACCTTCCGCTGCTGATCCGCCGCGGGAACCGCAACGTCGATCCGAAGATCGCCGCGGAGGTGCGGACCGACGCCGACGGCCTGTTCGAGACCACGCTCTCCCCGGGCGACTACTGCCTCGTCGGGAGCGGCCAGCGCGAGGTCAAGCTGAAGATCCCAAACAGCGTCGACCGACCGACGGCCCAGTGTCTCGCGAACGAGAACGCGAAGTGCGTCGCGACCTTTCGCGTTCCCCCGTCGGGCGCGCCGCCCGCGCCCCTGATCGTCCGCCTTGCCAACCCCTGTTTCGGTCCGTGTTTCCACGGATCACCCCCACCCTAGGCAAATGGATCGATCGGAGGTGACGTCACGGCGCCGTCACATTCTGCTACGCGTGGCGGACGCAATTCGGCCGTGAGGTCGGAATGACGCCGCGAACCGGCTGGCACGTCTGTTGATCAGTTCGGGCGGGAGGGGAGGCAGGGCGGGTGGCGAAAATGTCGAATGTCGTCGCGAGGGTGACCTGGATGGTCGCTGTGGGTTTGCTGTACGTCTCGAGTGCCGGTTGCGGATCCAGCTCGGGCAACTCGGGCGGCGTCGGCTCGACGACGCCCGGTCGAGGTGGGTCGGATCCGCCGCCACCCAGCGTGACGATGGCGGGTGGCTCTGCCTCATCCGCTGGCGGTCAAGGCAAGGCCGGCGGCGCGGCGCACCTCGTTTCGGGTGGCGGGATCACGATCGGACCCGATTTCCAGGCGCCCGCGGCCGCGATGGCCCAGGCGCCGGCGGATGCGATGGCGATCGCGACGGCGGGCCTGACCGCCGACGTGATGGCATCCGGCGCGGTCTCCATTTCGGGCTCCGTCAGCTCCGGCGGGTCGGACGCCGTCCGCCAGATCGTCGCCGGCGGCGACATCTTCGTGAACGGCACGTTGCGGGCCGCGGATCTCGGCGGCGCGCGACAGGGGCTCACCCTGAAAACGTCGTCCGGAACCATCTACGTCAGCGGGTCGATCGACACCAGTGGCGCGGACGGATCGGGGCAGGCCGGCGGCCCGCTGACCCTGAGCGCCCAGCGCGTGGTGGTCGGCGGCAAGCTGCTGACCGCCGGCGGCAACGCAAACGGCGCGCAGAATGTCACGGGCGGGCACGGCGGGGATCTCACGATCCAGGCGAGCGGCGACGTGGTGCTGACGGGGACCGCGGCGCTGACCGGCGGTGGCGCGGCCACGACCTCCGCGTCTCAGGCGACCGGCGGCGACGCTGGAACGTTCACGATCGACACGACCGGCGTCGTCGCCTTCGCCGGAACCTACGACCTGCGAGGCGGCTCCGCGACCGCGAAGAACGGCAGCGCGACCGGCGGCGCGCCCGGGGCGCTCAAGATCGGCGAGACCAACCGGCCAAGCGGCATCGGGATGACGGTCCCGCTGGTCCTCAAGGGCGGAGACGGGCAGGCCGCGGGCGGCGACGGCGGCGCAGCGAAGCTCGAAGCGCACGGCGGCGATCTCCGGATCAGCGGCACAGTCGACGTCAGCGGCGGAGACTCGGCGACGAAGCCGGGCGCCGGCGGCACCATCGACGGCAACCCGGGCCCCGAGGTAGCGAGCGCCGGCATCGACGTCGCGGGCCAGGTCATGTCGAACGGCGGCTCGATCACCAAGGGCGGGATGGGCGACGGCGCGGCGGGCGGAACGATCAAGCTGGTCGCCAAGGCGAGCGAGGGTCTCATGACCGTCGAGGCGGGCGGACAGGTCCAGGCGGACGGCGGCGGCGCGGCCGGCGCGGGCACGGCGGGCGGCGGCGGCAAGATGTACCTCTTCACGATCCACGGCAATACCTCCATACACGGCAAGTTGCTGGCGCGCGGCGGCGCCAACCCCGGAGGCACCGGCGGGGGCGGCGGGTTCGTCTACGTCTTCACGGGCGACGGCCACGATCGCATGAGCGGCATCCTGATCATCGAGACAGACGGTGTGATCGACGCCTCGGGCGGCGACGGCGCCGTCGGCGGCAGCGCGCGCAACGACGGGCATGCCGGTTCGGTCGCGGAGTTCCCGGTGGTCCAGAACGACGAGTACGCCGTCGAGCAGATCGCCGTCCTCATCAACAGCGACGGTGTCCACGGCTCCGACCACGGCTGGCTCGACAACCGCGGACAGATCATCGTCCGCGGTGGCAAGGCGAACGGCAGCGGCGGCGACGTCGTCTTTCACGGCCGGCGCGAGGACGGCAACGAGACGCCGACACCCGGCAACATCGACA
>DATFXS010000561.1:0-6657 GCA_035315605.1 Polyangia bacterium | reverse complement strand
ATGGCGCCCTCACTTCACCTTGGCGCCGTCGCGCACGTCGGGTGTCAGCTCCGCCACCACCTGCTCGCCGGCCTTCACGCCGCTCACGATCGGAACCTCCCCGCCGAGCGGCTCACGCGCCTGCACCAGCCGGTCCTCCAGCCGGCCGCCGGCCGCGACGTACACGTGCTTGAGATCCCCGTCGGCGCGCACCGCCTTCGCCGGCACCGCCGGCAGCGTCTCCTCGCCGAGCGCCAGGCGCGCGGTCACGAACATCCCGGGGCGCAGCTCGTGAGACGGGTTCGAGAACACCGCCTCGACGATCGAGTCGCGGCTCTGGCGGCGCACCGACGGCCCGACATAGCGAATCTTGCCGTGATACAGCCGGTCGCCGCCGCCCGAGGTCTGGAAGTCGACCTGCATCCCCTGCCGCACCTGCGCGACGTCGGCCTCGGGCACCGTGATCTCGACGCGCAGCGAATCGGTGTCGACCAGCGTCGCCACGCGCGAGGCGGGCTGCACGTACTCACCGGCGGTCACGGCGCGCTCGACGACCATGCCCGAGAAGGGCGCGCGGATCTCCGTGTCCTTCAGCGCCTCGGCGGTCAGCGTCTTGCGCGCCTCCGCTGACGACACCGTCCACTTGCTGCTCTCGCATTGCGTGTGGGCCTTGTCGTAGTCGGCCTTCGAGATCGCCCCCTTCTGGAACATGTGCTCGGTGCGATCGCAATCCAGCCGCGACTGCTGCGCCTGCAGCTTCGAAGCCTCGGCGTCGGCCTCGGCCTGCGCCGCCTGCGCGCTGGCCGCACGCGAATCGAGCCGCGCCAGCACCGTCCCCTTCTTCACGACCGACCCGCGCTCGACGTAGGTCGCGATCACCTTGCCGGCGGCGCCGGCCGCGACCTGGGCCTCCTCGGAGCCGATCAGCGTGCCCGAAAGCGTCACGAAGCGCGGCGCCTTCACCTCGTGTGCAGCAACCAGCGACACGGCGACGGGGACGTCGGCGTCGAGGGCGCCCGCCTTCTTGCTCACGCTGTCCGCATCCGGCTTCTTGCAACCGGCGGCTGCCAGCGCGACGAGCGCCAGCGTTTCAACTCCCACGATTCTCATTGATCTGGTCATTTGAACTCGGCCATAGTCGTACACGACGATATTTTATGTTGTCAACCTTTAAATTGTTCGACATGATGGTTTCCGTGAAGGACGACGCCGCCACCAAAGCCGATGTGTTCTGGCCTACCTTCGTGGAGTTTTTCTTCGCGACGAAGGACTGGTGGGTAGCCATCTGCGCCGAGTTCGATCTGACGCCGGCGCAAGGCCACGCGTTGCGCGTGATCGATCCGGATCGCCCGGTCCCGATGAGCATGCTCGCCGAGGCGCTGCTCTGCGATGCTTCGAACGTCACCGGCATCGTCGACAAGCTGGAATCGCGCGGCCTGATCGCGCGGCAAGGCGCCGATCACGACCGACGGGTAAAGCAGCTGGCGGTGACCGAACGCGGGCGGCGCATCCGCGACCAGCTGGTCGCGGCGATCATGACGCCGCCGCCGGCCGTGCTGTCGCTGCCCGCCGACGTCAGGACCCGCCTGACCGACCTGATCCGGGCGCTGCTCGCCGACCGCGGACTTAATCGTTAACAAGGTTGCCGCGGTAGCGGCCGTCCGCTCCGGCGCGCCAAGTATCTGAGATTCTGGTACCATCGGCAGCCTCACGCCGAGCGCTCCCCGGGGTGGGTTCGAAAAGGGGTCAACTACCGTGCTTGGCACAGTCCTGAGATGCGGGATCCTGGGGGCGGGATCCCGAAAAGTCATACGTCCCGGTGGGGACCCGCGTTGAGCGGCCGCTCTTCCGCGACTGTGAAGTGGGCCATCCTCGGCGCCGCGTGGGCCGGGGTCGGTCTGCCGCGCGCGGTGCACGCCGCCGACGTACCGCCCGTGCCGGCCTCGGCCGATGCCGGCTCCGGCGACGACGAACCGGCGGTCGAGGAGCCGCCGGCGACCGCGACGCCCCAGGCATCGCCGCTGGTGATCACCGGTTACGTCGACGTTGGTTTCGCCAAAGCGCAAGGGAACGGAACCAGCTGGCCGAACGTTTACTCACCGGCCATGACCATGAGCGGCGCGCCCGCGCCGCCTGACTACTACGTGGACACCTTCGCACCGGCGGTGAACTCGCGCGGCGACGTCGCCTCGACGGTTCCGCCCCAGCCCGCTCCCGGCATGACGAACGCCCCGCTGAACGGCTTTTTACCTCGCAGCGCCGGCATCGGCAGCAAGCCGTCGTTCCTTCTGAACACCGCCAACGTCGACATGCGCTACACGGCGACGGACATCCCCGTGCTGGTTTTCACGCGCATCCAGCTGGTGCCGCGGCTTTACGGCCCGGCGCTGGGGCCTGGCGAGGCGGGAGGCGACGGCACGCGGCTGGTGCTGGAGCAGGCGTTCGGCAAGATCAACCCCCTCAAGAACGCGGAGCTGGCGATCAGCGTCGGCAAGTTCGATTCGGTCTTCGGGATCGAATACCTGGAGAACCAGGCGAACTTCCGGATCGGCGTCACACCGTCGTTGATCGCGCGCTACACGACGGGCCAGTCGGTCGGGGTCAAGGCGTTCTATCGATTGCAGATCATTCCCGCGTCGTCCGCAGTCAGCCTGAACGTCGCCGCCACCAACAGCGGCACGTTCGTCGAATCGCTGCAGGGTCCGTCGCGCAGCCTGACCGGCGTCCCCGTCTTGTCAGCGCGGCTCGGCTACGAGTTGAACCTCGAACGCATCTCCCTCAAGCTCGGCGCGAGCGGCGCCACGGGACCGCGCAATGACCAGACCGACGCCAGCGGGAACAAGCAGACCCTGTTCGGGTTCGACGCCCGCCTTGTCATGCCGACCCTGACCCTGTCGAGTGAGTTCGTGCACGTCAACGAGCAGGACGCGGACGGGACCAAGGTGGCCGGCACCGGCATCTACGGGCCCGTGACCGAGTTCTACGCCCACGGGTTCTACGTGCAGGCCGCGGAGGAGCTACCGCTCGCCATCGCGCCCTTTCGCATCACCGTCTACGGCCGTTACGACCGGCGCACGGCCGAGTTCGAGGGCTTCACCACGATTACCGTCGACCGGATTACAGCGGGCGTGAACGTCGGTATCGGCGACAATCTGGTGGTGAAGGCCGAGTACCTGGTAAACCGCGAGATCGCGAGCGCGCCCCAGGTGGACAACAACGTCGCGACCTCATCGGTGGTGTGGACATGGTGAAGCTGACGGCCATCGGGCTGGCGGCCGCGATCGGGCTCGGCGGCATCAGGCCGGCCAATTCAGCTGAGCCGCCGAAGTGGCTTGGCGACGACTTACCTTTGCCACTTCCCGTGAAGACGCCCCAGGACATCGGTTTCAAATCTGCCGCCGAGCGGCAGTACCTCATTTTCAATTTGATGGCCGGAGGCAAGCTCGCCTACCAACGCGGCGACTGGGCGCTCGCCGTTGACAAATGGGAAACATTGCTGCGAATCCCGGCGCTCGATCCCCTGATCGAGAAGGCCGTCACACCTTTCCTGGTCGACGCGCGCGCCAAGGCCGCCGGCCATCCGGGCACCCACGTCGAGACGCCACCCGAGCCCGAACCTGTTGCGCAACCGGAAAAGTGGGCCGAACCGCGGCCGCGCGCAACCGCGACCGTCACACGTCGCGCGTCGTCGTCTTCATTGGTGTCTGTGTCCGGGTCCGTCAGCGGCGGCGGCCAGATCGGCCCGGGCGGCGCCGTTTTGTGGCTCAAGCGACTGGATGGGCCAATGCCCCACATCGTCCCGCCGCCTAACCAAGTCGTGACCCAGCGCGAAAAAACGTTCCTGCCGCACGTGCTCGCGGTTCCAATGGGCACCACGGTGCAATTTCGTAACGACGACCGCATCTATCACAACGTATTCTCGATCGCGAAGCCGAACGACTTTGACGCAGGAATTCGCGCTACGGGAGCCACCTATACGCGGACATTCAACAGCCCGGGTGCCGTCGAAATTTTGTGCAATATCCACTCAACCATGAACGGCTACGTGTTCGTCGTCGACTCGCCGCTTTACGCCAAGGCGCAGGCGTCGGGCGCATTCAGCATCCGCGGCGTCGCGCCCGGACGTTACGAGCTGGCCGCGTGGCACGAGGCGGCCTCGAACATCACGCGTAAGACGATCGTGGTCGGCGGCGAGGGCGTCCACGACGTCTCGGTCACGGTGGGCGGCGACAAACGTCCCGGACCGTTCGTTCCGGACAAGTACGGTCACAAACGGCAGCCGCAACTCGGGTACTAACGATGGGGAGGAGGTCCAGGAGATCACGTGCGGCCGCGGCCTTCGCGGCGCTGGCCGTGCTGGGGCTGACCGGCGGCGCTGTGGTGCTGCTGGTGCGGATCGAACGCAGCCACGCCAGCGAGCGGGTCGCGGCCGAGGCGCAGGCCGCCGCGCTGCGCGCCGCCGACGGCGTCCGTGGTCTGCTCGGCAACCTCGAGGGGCAGACGCAGAACGCCACTTCGAATCCGCGGCTGGTCGCGGCGCTGGACGCCAACGTCGATCAGGAGACCTTGCGCGACCTCTTGTTGACCGAGCCGTGGTGGGAGCCGTTCCGGCGCAGCGTCGACGGCTTCGGCCTCTTCGCCGACGAGAGCGCGGCGCTCGTCACGTCGCGGCTGCCGGCGTCGTTCGACGCGCGCACGATGGTGCGTGACGCGCGCCAGGGACACCACGCCTCGTCCGGCCTGCTGCCGGCGGCGGGACAGGTTCTGGCGGTGACGGCCTGCCCGGTTGCGCTGACCGGTCGTTCCGAGTGGCCCGTGCTGGTGTCGACGAAGATCCTCGACGTCGGCCTGGTGTCGGGGATGGCGGAGCGCGCGGGCGGAGCGGTCGCCATCTCGGACGGGCGCCGGCTGCTGGTGGCCGCGACCACGGGCGGCACGAGCGGGGCCGACGATCTCTCGGCGCTGAAGCAGGCGATCGACGTGTCCGCGCCGGGCCTCACCGCGATCGGCAACCAGACCGTGGCGGCGCTGCCGCTGTCGGGCGGCCTGCGCGTGCTGGTGGGTGTCGTCGCGCCACAATCGACGCCGGGCGGTCTGCCGCTTCCGCTTCCGGCGCTCGCGATCCTCTTGATCGGCGTGACGTTCGCGGTCGGCCTTTACGTGCTGCTGGCGCGGCAGCCGGCCGGCCGGCCGATCGCGGCGCTGGTGCCGGCGACCGATCCCAACGGGGCGCCGGCCTCCATCGGCCGCTACACGATCGTCGAGCGGGTCGGCCAGGGCGGCATGGCCGAGATCTTCGCCGCCGTCACCTCGGGCGAGGGCGGCTTCCGGCGCCCGGTCGTCATCAAGCGACTGCGTCCCGAGCTGGCCATCGACGCCAACGCGGTCGCGCAGTTCTGCGACGAGGCCAACCTGCTGTCGGCGCTGCACCACCCGAACATCATCGCGGTCCACGATTTCGGCCGCTCGCAGGGGCAGTACTACCTGGCGGAGGAATACGTGGTCGGCCGCGACCTCGGGCGCGTGGTCGAGCGCAGCTTCGCGCGCTGGCGCCGGCCGCCCCCTCTCGACATCATCACCTACGTCGGCGTCGAGCTTCTGAAGGGGCTCGAGTACGCGCACGGGCTGACGAACGAGATCGGCCGGCCGCTCGGGATCGTCCACCGCGACGTCTCGCCCGAGAACGTGATGTTGTCCGCGCGCGGCGAGGTGAAGCTGCTCGACTTCGGCGTGGTCAAGGCGGAGGGGCGCGTGACACGCACCGAGACCGGCGTCGTGAAGGGCAACGTCACCTACATGGCGCCGGAGCAGGCGCGCGGCCTCGAGGTCGACGCACGCGCCGACCTCTACTCCCTCGCGCTGGTGCTGTTCACCTTCGCGACCGGCCGGCCGCTCTACGTCGCCGACACGACCTACGGCCTGTTGATGAAGGCCGGCAACGGACCGGGCGTCGAGGATCGGTCGGCGATTCGCGACCTGCCCCATCCGCTCGCGGCCGTCATCGACCGCGCCACCGCGACGCGCATCGAGGATCGCTATCCAAACGCGCGCGCGATGGCGGCCGACCTGCAGGCGGTGACCCGCAACGGCGCCGGCGCGACCGCCGCGCTGGTGATCGAGCTGTTCGGGGCCGAGCTGAAGGAAGAGTCGCACCGGATGGCGACGTTCACGCCCCAGGATTCGGCGCAATCGGTCGTCGGCCTGTCGTCCGGCTAGCGGCGACGCGGCGCCGGCGGCTACAGCACCGCTTCCAGCAGCATCGTCAGCAGGAAACCGGCCACCAGGCCGGCGGAGGCCGTCCCTTCGTTGCCGTGGCTGTGCGACTCCGGGATGATCTCGTTCGACGTCACGTAGATCAGCGTCCCGCCCGCCAGCGCGAGCACGAACGGCATCGTCACGGCGGCGACCCCCGCCAGCGCCTGGCCGATCGCCGCGGCGAGCGGGATGGTCAGCCCGGTCAACGCGACGATCACGAACCCGCGCCCGGCCGGGATGCCGCCCTGGCGCAGCGGCGCGGCCATCACCAGCCCCTCGCAGGCGTTCTGCACGCCGACAGCGATGGCCAGCAGCAGGCCGAGGTGCCCCGAGCCCGGCACCGCGAACCCGGCGCCGATGGCCAGCCCCTCGGGGATGCGGTGCAGGGTCAGGGCCCCGGCGACGGCCAGGCCGCGGCGCGCC
>DATFXS010000560.1:0-20077 GCA_035315605.1 Polyangia bacterium | reverse complement strand
TGTCGATTACCAGGACCCCAACATCCCGCCGCGCGCGTTCGTTCTGCAGCGCAACCCGCCCGCGCTGATCAGCTTCGTCGAGTCGAACCAGTCGCCGAGCGACATGCTCGAGACCTGTGGCAGCCCGACCTTCCTGGATCTGCACGACAGCGGCCTCGGACCGCGCCTGTTCGTCACCTGCTTCGCCGACGGCGAGATCGACGTCTTCGATCCGGCGGTGCCGACGCTGGAGAGGACGTTCCCGGCGGGCCGCGGACCGTCGGGGCTCGTGTTCGACAGAAAGCGCCCCGTGGCCTACGTCGTCGGCTTCGGTGACAACAACATCTCGGTCGTCGACCTGACGCCCGGCAGCCGCACCGAGTATCACGTCATCCAGCGGCTCGGCTTCCCGAGGACCACCCCCCGATGACGCGTACCCGATCGATCGGCTTCGGATCCGCGGCCCTCGCGCTGGCCGTGGCGGCGTCGTGCAGCCCGACGCCGAACATCCTGCCGACCAACGATCTCAGTCGGCCCACCGACATCGCCTTCATGTGCCTGGGCGCCTACGGCACGCCGGCGGGGATGGACGCGAACAACAACCCCATCGAGAACGGGCCGTTCAACGTCACGGGCCGCCCGATGAGGGTCTGCCATCCGCCGGTCACGCTGGCGACCGCCAAGATGACAGCGCCTGCGGTGTCGAAGCATAACCGCACGTTCGCGTTCGTCCCCAACAGCGCCAGCGGGGACCTCTCGGTCATCGACGCCGACAACTGGAAGCTCGTCGACCTCGACACGGCAACCAGCGGCTACGGGCGCGCGCCGCTCGGGACGCAGCCCGAGCAGATCTCGGCCACCACCGACGGCTGCCGCTTGGTCAGCGCGAACCGCGGCTCGTGCGACCTGACGCTGGTCAACCCGTCGACGCTGCTCGCCTCGAAGTTCGCCGCCGCGTACAACAGCTCGACGGTCACCGTGACGCAGCCGCCAGGCAACGGCATCCAGCGCATCCAGCCGCTGACGTCGACCGGCGCGCCGCTCGGCGCGGCGCCCTACGAGGCGGTCTTCCTGCCGATCTCCACGGGCGGGCCGGACAACACGGGCGTGATGAACAACATGGGGTCCGATCCGTGCCCGGGCGATGGGCAGCAGCCGGCCACGCCCTGGCGCGCGGTCGTGACGTTCCCGGCGTGCAACCTGATCGCCCTCGTCGATCTGCCGTCGGGACAGATCATCGATTCAGTGAGGGCCAGGAAGTCCGGCATGGGCGACAATCCGCTCAGCTTCGAGCCGGCCGGCACCTCGCCGACCTGCGACGCGGCCTGCGGCGGCGGGCGTGCCACCACGGCCGTGGGCACCGACGCCGGCACCAGCACCGACGGAGGCGCCGCCGCCCCCGACGACCTTCAGCCGACGTCGATCGCCATGACGCCCGGCGGGACTCACGTCTACGTATCGTTCGCGAACTATCCGGCGATCGGCTCGCTGGCGCTGTCGCCGACGTCGTTCACGGCGCTTCCGGCGCCGGCGCTTCAGGGCATCCCGCTGCACGACGGCGCGCTCGGCACCAACCGGATTCGCCTCGGCGTCGATCCCTACAGCTACTCGGCGGAGACACCCGACGTGCCCGGCGTGTTCGTCGGCAACGAGACGATCACCGATACCAGCCTCAATACGACCACGACCTTCAATCGGAAGTACCTTTACGCCATCACGCGCGACGGCTCGCTGCGGATCATCGACGTCTTCGTCCCCGGCCAGGAGACCGAGTGCGAGACGAACTTCGATCCGCTGAACAACAAGAGCACCGACGCCGTGCCGCTCGACGCCAACAACCGCTGCATCCCTTACGGTTCGGTCAAACGCCGAGCGTACTCGGCCGACGCCACGTCCGGGCTCCGCTTCCCGACGATGCCTGTCGACGTCGCCGCCGCGTTCATCTGGAAAGACACGCTCGACGAGGACACGGTCAACGGCGGCTACGCCTGGGTGCTGACCGCCAACGGAGCGATCTTCCTCGTCAACATCGATCCCCGGCAGCGGGCGATCAAGGCGACCATCCGCGAGAGCCAGAAGACCCTCTTCGAACCGGATCCGGCGACGCGCGCGATGTTCGAAACCGAACAGAACGGCTTCTTCTATTCCGACACCGGGACGCTGCCGCTCGAGCCGCAACCGTTTCCGAACCGGCCGCGCGATCGCAACTTCAACAGCTTCCAGACGGCCCTCGATCCGTCGCTCGGCCTTCCGCGACTGGACGTGCCGCCCATCTCGGTGGCCACCGGACCGTACGTCGAGGGGCTCTGGACGCAGTCGACAGAGGACGACACCACCGCGCTGGATGCGAACGCGCACCAGACCTTCGTCTTCTATCCCGATCGCGAAGGCGTGAACGCGCAGAGCTGGGACGTCACCTGGCAGGGGACGATCATCAGCCCGCGTTACTCGGGGGTTCTCGACACGAACGACTCGTCGATCCTGAGGGACGGCGGCGGCGCCTTCTGTACATCGGGGGTGCTGCGCGGCGATATCGTCACGCTGACCGGCTGCACGGACGATACGCAGTGTCCGCTCGGCATGGTCTGCAACAGGGATCCGACGGTCGATCAGGTGCCGGGTGGCCTCACGGTCACCGGCATCTGCGTCGCCGCGAACCTTCGAAACAACGACCAGATGTGCACGGTGCTGGCCGGCAGCCTGCGTCGCTACGAGATCACCGAGTCGTCCGAAGGGACGCTGAGGCTGGCGCCGCACATCGACGAGATTGTGCGGTCCAGCATGAGCCTTTGCGGCCAGGGTCTGGTCAGCAACGCGTCCACCGGCGGAGCGACCGGTACGGGCGGCACCGGCGGCATGGGTGGCGCGGGCGGCATGGCGGGCGCTGGCGGCATGGCTGGAGCCGGCGGCATGGCCGGGGCAAGTGGTACGGGCGGCGCCGGCGGCATGGCTGGAGCCGGCGGCATGGCCGGGGCCTCGGGCGCCAGTGGAACGGGGGGCACGACCGGCGCGGCTGGAATGGCCGGCAGCGGCGGAGCGACCGTCGTGCATACCGCTGACGAGGACTGTTACGACACGAGCGACAGCAGCACGAACCACTTCGCGTGCATCGACCGGCAAGGCATCGGTCCGCGCTGTCTCAATCTCTGCAGCAACAAGGACGAGGACTGTCGCAAAGGGCGTGTCTGCCTGGCGGACGTCTTCACGTGTACCGGAACCGATACCTCGACATGTCCGGTCGGGACGACTGCATGCTTGCAAGGCCACTGTTTCACTGACCAGACTTGCATGCAGAGCGTGGACTGCATCCCCGCCGGCAGCCACATCATCAATTACAGCAAGACCTGTCTGGCTCCGAACGGAGCGCCGATCACCAAGGACAACCCGGGCCAGTGCGCCTTCCTGCCGGGCCTCTGCGCCGATGGTCCGCCGCTGCAGAGCGACACCCTGAGGGCGCAGACCTGCTTGCCGCAGCTGGTCTCGTATCAGGTCAACGTGAACGCGGGCTTCCTCGTCAGCGGCTCCGTGTCCGGCTCTTTCGCCGCCGGTACCCAGGTGACGAAGGACCTCGGAAACAATCAGCAGGTGACGTACTGCGCGCCGGATCCGAATCGCGATCCGCGTCTGGTCTCCCGCATCCCCCTTCGGCCCATCGTATTGGCGGCCGGGCCAGGGGTCGATCCCCCAGTCGCCCCCGAATGCGGTGCTGACGTGTTCAAGAACTACGCGACCGGCGGATCGTTCAACCAGACGACGGATCCCACCGCCCCCGGCTACTACTTCGATCGCTTCGATCTCCGTTTCGCGCCGAAGCTGGTGCCCGCTGACAACGGCGGCCTGTTGCCCGACACAAAGACGGTGATTCAAGAAGCGCCGCAGATGCTCGACTGGATGAAGAACTGGATGCCGAAGGTCGATGCGCCGAACGCCTGCATCTACCTCGGTGGGCCGGTCATCGGCGATCCGCAGAGCGGGCCGGACCCGACCAACAATCCGCCCGATCCCATCACGCGCGGCCCCCGGACGGACACCAAGGGAAACATCATCCCCGGCCGGCCCCAGCACGTGCGCGCGCTCTTCCGAAACACGCAGATCGCGTTCCTGCTGGCGAACCTGGACCGGGCGCCGCCCGGCGCGAGCGTCATCCACTTCGACGTCCACGGCGGCTTCCGACAGGAGTCGGTGATCTATCCGGCGACCGTGCAGATCTCGGCGCCCGCGCGCATCGTCCTCGGCCCGGTCGACTCGAACCCGGCGTCGAACGTGATGGTCAGCCAACCCGCGCCATTCTTCTTCGTCGTCGACCAGCGGCGGCTGGGGACCGGGCAGGGCGGGGGACCGACGCGCGGGCAGATCGTCCGGGTCAGCCCGTTCGGCTTCCCGACCACGGTCGGCTTCCTGCCGACCTACGAGGATTACCAGCGCAGCGGCGGGCTCTTCCCGATTCAGTAACGCCGCTTCGGTGGCTAACGTCTGCTAAGTCATCGAAAGCCTGGGACCTAAAAGGTGTCGTCAATTTGACGCCCGCCAGGTATGCGTAGAGACTACATGTAGGTAATACCGTGCCCGTCGTATCGAGCCCCCGAGAAACCGTGCGCGATCTGCTTGCCCAGGCCCTGGGCACGCTGGCGCGCGACGGGTTCATTCCGGCGGCGCCGGCCGCGGTGCCGGTCGAACGCGCGAAGCGCGCCGAGCACGGCGACTTCGCATCGAACGTCGCGCTCGCGATCGCGAAGGGCGCCGGCAAGACGCCGCGCGCGGTGGCGGAGGCGATCGTCGCGCGGCTGCCGACCGGCGGAGAGGCGCCGCTCGCCGAGGCAACGATCGCCGGTCCCGGTTTCATCAACCTGCGCCTTTCGCCGGCGTTCTGGCAGCGTCTCTTGCCCGTCATCCTGGCGGCGGGCGACGACTGGGGTCGGAGCGCCGCACGCACCACGCCGAAGATCGTGCTCGAGTATCTGTCGGCCAACCCGACCGGCCCGATCACGGTCGCGCACGGCCGCCACTGCGCGGTCGGCGATTCGCTGACGCGCCTCCTGCGCTTCGCCGGCTACCCGGTCACGCCCGAGTACTACATCAACGACGCGGGCAATCAGGTGCAGATGCTCGCGCTGTCGGTCTGGACGCGCTACATGGAAGCGGCGCGCGCCGCCGATCCCGCGCTGCCCGAGGTGGCGTTCCCGGAGAACGGCTACAAGGGGGAGTACATCCGCGGTTTCGGGCGCGATCTCTTCGCCCGCGACGGTGCGCGCTGGGTCGGCGCGTCGCCGCCGGCCGACATCGAGCCGATCCGCAGCTTCGCCATCGACCGCGCGCTGGCGATGATCCGGGCCACGCTGGTTAGCTTCGACGTGACGTTCGACGTCTGGCAGAGCGAGCGCGCGCTCCACGACGCCGGCGACGTCGACGAGACGTTGCGCGCCCTGGACGCGAAGGGATTCATCGACCGGCGCGACGACGCCGTCTGGCTGAAGACGACCGCGCTGTGGGGCGACGACAAGGACCGCGTGGTCGTGAAGTCCGACGGGCTGCCGACCTACCTGCTGGCCGACATCGCCTACCACCGGAAGAAGCTGGCCCGCGGCTTCGACGAGCTCTGCGACATCTGGGGCTCGGACCACCACGGCCACATCGCGCGCATGCAGGCGGCGCTGAAGGCGTTCGGCTTCGACCCGGCCGTGCTGCGGGTGATCCTGATCCAGAACGTCAGCCTGCTGCGCGACGGGGTCGAGGTGAAGATGGGGAAGCGGGCGGGAGAGTTCGTCACGCTCGACGACGTCATCGAGGAGGCCGGGCGCGACGCGACCCGCTACTTCTACCTGATGCGCCGCCACGACACGCCGCTGGAGTTCGACCTGGCGGTCGCCAAGCGGCAGTCGATGGACAACCCCGTCTACTACGTCCAGTACGCCCACGCGCGCTGCAAGGCGATCCAGCGTCGCGCCGTCGAGCTGGAGGCCCCGCGGGTGCCGCTGGATCCGGCGCTGGCCGCCGAGCTGGCGCTGCCCGAGGAGATCGGGATCCTGCGCCGGCTGGCCGACTTTCCCGACTTCGTGGCCGACGCGGCCGCCGCCCGCGAGGTGCACCGGCTGACGACCTGGCTGACCGAGCTGGCGGGCGAGTTCCAGAGCTACTACACCCGCCTGCAGAAGGTGCACGGCGACACCGTGCTGCCCCAGGAGCGCCACCGCACCGGCGACTGGCGGGGGCAGTGGAACTGGCGCAAGACGGCGGCCCGGCTGTACTGGGTCGACGCCATCGCCCAGGTGACGCGCAACGCGCTGGCCCTCCTGGGGGTGTCCGCCCCCGACCGGATGGCCCGTGCGCCGGAAGAGGCGACTGATTCCGAGACCGAGGACAAGTGACGAAAGAGGACGATTCATGACGGTGCGATACACTGCGGTCGAAGGCATGGACGATCCCGCCCTCCGGGACCTCGATCGAAACGCCGAGCGGTGGCGCGACAAGATCGAGCTGCGGCTCGACAACCGCCAGGTGTTCTTTCTGTTCTTCGGCAGCGCCGTCGTCGCCTGCATGCTGTTCGTGCTGGGCGTGATGGTCGGCAAGCGCATCGAGTCGCGCGGGCAGGCGGCCGCGCCCGAGATGCAGGACCCCCTGGCCGCGCTGGATCGCGCCCACAAGCCGGCGTCCGGCGCGGACGCGCCCGCGCCGGAGCTGACGTTTCCGAACACGCTGATCGCGCCCGCCACCAAGGCGAAGGCCGCCAAGCCCGCCGCGCCGCCCGCGCCGAAGCCGGCCGTCGCCGCCCCGGCGAAGCCGGCCGCGCCGGTCGCCGCGCCCAGGCCGGCCGTCCCGCCAGCCGCACCGCCCAGGTCGGTCGCTCCGGCGGCCGCGCCGTCCAGGCCGACCGCGCCGGCGGCCGCCGCCGATCCGGCGCCGACGGCCAAGGCGAAGGGCAAGTACACCCTTCAGCTCTCGACGTTCGCCTCCGCCCAGGAAGCGAACGCGTTCGCGCAACGTTATCCGGGGGCGTTCGTCATCGGCGGCGAGGTTCCGGGGCGCGGCGTGGCCTACCGGGTCCGATACGGCAACTTCCCGACCTACAAGGACGCGACCAGCGCCAAGGACAGCTTCGAGAAGCAGCACAACCTGATCGCGCTCGTCGCGGCGCGATAACCGCCTCGCCGGCCGTCACCGGGAGGGTCAAGTAATTGACCCGGCGCGCTGTGACCGTACACGGCGCGCATTTTGCGACTCAAGCAGCCCCGGGGCCTCCCGATGGGATTGCTGTAAGGATGTCTGACTGGATGGAGCGGTGTGCGCGGCCCGACCGGCGTCTCCGGCTGGTCAGTCCCCTCCTGGTCCTGTTTGCTTCGCTGGGCGCCTGCGCGAGCAAGAAGCCGCCGGCGGTGCGTGCGGTCAAGCCCCTGCCGCAGGATCAGAAGCTGGCCTGGATGCCGGTCGATCCTCTCGATGCGCCATCCATCGCGAAGGCCGTGAACGAGCAGATGAGCCGCGTGAAGGTCGCTGGCACGAAGGAGCACGTCAAGGCGGCGGTCAGCATGGAGGTCGCCCAGCTGGCGATCGAATGCATCCAGCCGACGACCATCTGTTACCGGGCGGTCGGTCACTCGCTGGGCGCGGACCAGCTGATGTGGGCGGAGGTCGATCCGGCGGCGCCGGCCGACAAGATTCGAATCACCGTCGTGCTGTTCGACGTCCAGTCGGGCAACGCCTCCCGGCGCGTCGGCACCTACGACGGTGTGCCGGCGGCACGCGCCGGGGTCGCCGAGCTGGTCGATCACGCCGCGAGCGGCGGGAGCCGATCGCCGTGAGCGCGAACAGCTGCCCGCGCTGCATGAAGGCGCTCCCCGAGAGAACGCTGCGGGCGCTGACGCAGGGGACGACCTGCCCGTACTGCGCGGCGCCGCTCAAGCGGACGCCGAAGCGTGCCCCCGCCGCGGCGCCTGCCGACGACGACGGCTACGCGTCGTTCGAGATGAGCGCCGCGCCGCCGCCCGCGCCTTCGCCGGCCCCCGCGAAGGCCGCTCCCGCCACCACCGCCTCGTCACCCAAGAGCTTCCGCGCGACGATGGTCGGCGGGACGGCGGTCGCTGCGCGAAGCCTGCCGTTCGAGGGGACGCCCGCTCCGGCGCCGATCTCCCTTTCGCCGCCCGTCCCGGCCCCGGCGCCGGCGCCCGCTTCCACGCCGCCGGTCCGCAGCGGCGCCGCGGCGGCGCTCGCGCGGACCATCGCGGCGCCCGCGCCCATGCGCACGCCGGGCGCCCGGCCGTCGGTGGCGCCGGCCGCCGGCAAACCGCACCGGACGCTCACGCCCGCGCAGGCGCTCGACCTGCCGCCGCCGACGCCGGCGCCGGTGCTGAACACGCCGTCCCCGATCGCCTCGATCTCGCCCCACCTCGCGAGCGTCGGGGCGCAGATGATCGGTTCCGATACCGGACCGACGCGCGTCTCGCACCTCCCGGGGCTCCCGCCCGAGGCTGTCAGGCCGCTGGTCGCGGACTCGGAGTCCGGTCCGACCAACGTGGCCCAGCCGACGGCGCCCCAGCCGGCGGCGGCCGAGCCGCTGCTGAAGTTCCCCGATTCCGAGCCGGTCATCGATTCGGTGACGGTCGCACCGGAGCCCGAACGGCGGCCCGCACCCGCGGTGCCAATCCTGGCGCCGCCGGCCCCGCGCCGAGGCCTGGCGTTCGTGGGCGTCGGGATGGGGCTGGCGATCGTCGTCATCGCCATCGTCGGGTTCAAGCTGGTCAGCGGCAGCAGCCGGAAGGTCGCCGCGCCGGCCCCCACGGCGGCCGCGCCGCCCGCCCCGGTGGTGGAAGCTGTTGCGCCGGCCGCGCCCGCGCCGAAGGCCAAGACCAAGGCCAAGGCGACACCCGCGCCGACGGCGCGGCAGTCGGCCCGCCGCGCGGCGGCCGAACGGCTGGCCGAAAAACGCGCCGCCGCGGCGTCGCGCCGCCGTCAGCACGCGGCGGAGAAGGCCCAGGCGCGCAAGGAACGGCGCGCGGCGCACGCCCGGACCGTCGCGGCTCGCGAGATCGCCCCCAAGCGCAGCAGCGCGACGGCCGCCCCGGCGGAGCACGCCGACCCGCGGCCCCCGTACGAGCACGGCAACGCGCTCTTGTTCGCCGGCGACGGCAAGGGCGCCATCGCCGCCTACCGGGAGGCCGTCCGGTCGGCGCCGAACGACCCGATCGGGTTCCGCGGGCTCGGTCTCGCCTACGAGCAGCAGGGCGAGCCGGCGCAGGCGATCAAGGCGCTGCGGCGCTACCTCAAGCTGGCGCCCAACGCGGCCGACCACGACCTGATCTCGAAGCGCATCGACAAGCTCTCCAAGCGCGCCAAGACCAAGTAGTCGGCGCGGGAGGCTAGATCGCGTCGAGCGTAGCGCGGCTGTGCCGCGCGGAGCTCATCGCGGGGGGTTCGGGACCCTCTGAGGGTCCCGATTAGAAGAGCAAGCCGACGTTGACGTGGAAGACGCCGATCCGGGTGTCGCCCGGACCGGGATCGAGCGGCCAGGCCCAGGCCAGGCTGATGTCACCGATCGGCAGCCGGATCAGCAGCGGCGAGACGCCCACGCCGTGCCGGAAGGCCGACGCCGACAAGCCGTCCAGCGAATCGGCGACGACGCCGTTGTCGATGAACACCGATCCGAACCAGGGCGGGCTGATCGGAAACAAGAGATCGATGTTCTGCAGGATCCGCAGATTGCCGCCGATCGGCTGATATTCGACGTGATTGACGTTGCTGCCGATCACGGGCGCGCTGATCACCTCGACGCGGGCCCGGTCCAGCTGGAAGCCGCGGATGGTGGTGTCGCCGCCCGCGAAGTAGCGCTCGACCTTCGGCAGCAGCGACGCGCCCCCCAGCGGGAACCCCTGCTCGAAGCGAAAGCCGTGGCGCAGGAAGAAGAAGCGGCCAATCGGGATCACGGACAGTGAGCGCAGGCCGATCTTCAGGAACGTGTCGTCGCCGACGTCGATCGGGAACGGGCGCAGCGGGACCGACAGCACCGGCAGCGCCAGCTCGGCCAGCGCGTTGATGCGAAAGCCCCGCGTCGGGACCAATCGGTTGTCCATCCGCAGCCACTCGACGTTCGCCGATACGCTGCCGACCGTCGTTCCGAGACGGACGCTGGTCGTGAACTCGTCCGCGCCCCCCAGCCGAATCAGGGGTTCCGTGTGGGTGGTGTTGCGCAGGTTGTAGTGCAGGCCCGCGTCGACGCCCGGGTACATCTCGCGCGAAAAGCCGATCGAGCCGGCGCCCGATCGAACATCGCCGAGGCGGACGGTCGCCTGCTGCAGGTAGTTGAGGCCGATGTCGAACCGGAACAGCGTCCCGAAGAACCGCCGATCGAGAAAGCTCAGATCCCCGCGCAGCAGCGACGTGCCGTAGGTCAGGTTGGCGGCGGCGTTCCAGCCGTGACCCCAGAAGTTGCGGTTCTCGTACCCGCCGCGCAGATAAAAACCGATGGGGAGGCGGACGCCGATGAGCGGAATGCGCGTCCCGTCCGGCGGCGCCTGTTCGGTCGACAGGCCGGCGCCCGCGTGCAGGACGCTGTACTGCTCGTACCGTTCCTCCACCTCGACCACCATCGGCACCACCTCGCGCTTCTCCTCCTTGCCCGGAAACGAGATCGGCGTCGCGTTGTTGAACAGCTGCATGAAGCCGAGGTTGCGCTGGCCGCGCTCGACGGAGGTGGTGGTCAGGTAGTCGCCGGACTTCAGCGGGATCTGCTCCAGGATGGTGTCGGGCGTGGTCTTGAAGTTGCCGCGCACGAAGATCGGCCCGACGCGGACGCGCGGCCCGAGCTTCAGGACCCAGGTCAAGGCGACGCGATCGCCCGTGCGCGCCACGTCGGGGTCGACGCTGGCGGACGGATAGCCGGCGTCGCCCAGCAGCCGTTCCAGGCGGCGTCCGTCGTCGCGCACGGCCTGGACCGTGTAGGCATCGCCGGCGCGGGTCGTGACGCTTTCGAGGAGGAACTTCTTGCCGTACGGCAGCGGCTCGCCCTTGTCCGTCCGGAAGTCCTCGCTCGCGAGGGTCAGGCGCGGGCCTTCCTCGATCGTGTAGCGAACGAAGATCTCCTTCGCGTCGCGCGACACAGTCTCGGCCCCGGCGGCGACGGCGCCCAGCTGGCCCAGCGCCGCGCGCGACGTGGCGGCCTCGGCGTGCGCCTTGACCTCGAGGAATCCCTTGCCCTGGTAGTGCTCGACCAGGCGCTCGACGTCCTGCTCCATCTGCTTGCCGGTCACGTACCCGCCCGACCCGAGGCCGAGCGGCGGGTACTTGCGCACCGACACGACGTCGGCCAGCTCGCCGGCGCGCAGCGCCTTGTTGCCGGCGAAGTCGATGCCGCGCACCCGCAGCTGCGGCCCCTCGTCGATCGTGAAGACGACGCGCTCCTCGTCCGCCGACAGCCGTTCCCGCCGCCAGTCGACGCGCGCGAAGAAATACCCGTCCGCCTGGTAGTAGCGCTGGATCGCGTCGGCGCTGGCCCCGACCTCGAAGTCGTCGTACGAGCCGCGGGACAGCAGGGTCAGCTCGTCGCGCAGCGTGCCGGACGACATCTTCTCGTTGCCCTCGAACGCGACGGTGATCTTCTTGCGCTCGTTGACGTGAATCTCGAGGTGGACGTTCTTGGCGACGCGGTCGACGCTTCGCTGCATCGAGAAGTCGGAGGTGACGCGGACGCCGAAGAAGCCGAGCTCGCGAAACTTCTTCTCCAGCGTCTCGATGTCGACGCGCAGCTGCTTCTGGGTGAACGGGAGCGGCCGCAGCCACAGGTAGTACCAGGCGGGATGGCGAAAGATCTGGTCGATCTCTTCGGTCTGCAGGGCGTGGTTGCCCGTGAACGTGATCGGGCCGATCGGATAGCCGTCCCCCTTGTCGACCTTGATGTAGAGGTCGACGGCGCGCGGGTTCTTCCTGCCCGGCTGCGCGTCCAGGCGGACGCTGGCGTCGAAGTAGCCCTCGCTGCGCAGGAAGTCGAGCACGCGCGCACGTTCCTGCTCCAGCGCGGCGGTCCGTTCCGCGCCGGCGGGCGGCAGCGGCCGGCCCGGCCGGATCGTGATGCGGCGCTGGATCTCGTCCTGTCGGATCGGCCAGTTGCCGTCGACGAAGACGTAGCGCACGCGGTCGTACGGCACCAGCGCGACGACCAGCGTGACGCCGCCGCCGGCGGCCCGCTTCGTAACGGCGGCGCGGTACCCGATGCTGTCCAGCGCCTCGGTGAGCCGCGGGATCGTGCCGAGCGGCTTCCCGATCCGGTCGCTCGGGCCCGCCTCGACGAACGGCTCACCGAGCGGCGCGATCGACTGCAGCAGCGCCGTCAGCTTGTCGTCCGGATCGATGCGCTGGCCGCCGAGCTCGTAGCCCGCGATCGGGATCCGCGCCGCCGGGGTGACCGGCTCCGGGGCGGCCGCGGGCGCCGGTGTCTCCTCGTCTTCGTCGGTGTCCGTGTCGGCCGTGTCCTGGTCTGCCGGCAGGGGCGCCGGGGCCGGGGCCGGGACCTGCGCGGCAGCCGGGCTCGAGAGCAGGAGCGCCAGCAGAATGAGACGGGAGCGGCTCACGGGCAAACGGATGGCGTCCACGGTAACCGGTCAGGACGCCCGGTTCACCTTCTTAATGCAGCCGAAGAAGTTCGAAATTCACTGCGGCCGGATCGCGTAGTCGAGGCGAAACTCGAGGAGGCCGTTGATCGGCTGCGTCTCCGGGACGCCCAGCTGCGCCGACGTGCGGATCTGTTCCAGCCGGCCGCCGAGCGTCAGGTAGTCGCCCAGCCAGACGTCGCCCTGCGTGCTCCAGCGGCTGTTGCCGTAGAACCCCTGCAGGTAATCGGCCTGCAGGTTCAGGCGGCGGCTGATCCGCTTGCGCACGCGGCCCTGAAATCCGTCGGACCCGACGGTCAGGCGCAGGTTGAGACCGGTCAGGCGATAGAACGTGTCGTCGATGTACGGCTGCATCAGGTTGTCGACCGCGTCGCGGGTGAACTGCCCGCCGACGTCCGCCGCGGTCGCGGCGTTGGCGCCGACCGTCGGATTCTGCGTGGACACGCGCTGCGAATCCGAGGCGGTGCGCCCGGTGATCAGCAGCATCGCCGCCTGGTTGCGATCCAGACCGTCGTCGCTGGTCAGGTCGATGCGCGCCTCGCGCATCGGCCCGTCGATGATCATGCGGACGTTGTGGTCGATGGCGTTGGCGTCCGTCACCAGGTTCGTCGCCTCGAGGTGCAGGTCGGGCGTCTCGCCGTCGGCGATCGACTTGGTCGCGATGAACGTCACGTGGTTGACGTTGGGCACCAGCTCGAAGTCGCCCCGCATGAACGGGATGTTGAAGCGGCCGTCCATCGGGCGCACGTCGCCGGCCAGCTGCGGCGCGGAAAGCGTGCCCCCGACGTGCAGCAAGATGTCGACCCGGATCTCCGGCGCGATGTTGTTCGAGACGATGAATCCTTCGCCGACCGTTCGGACGCTGAGATCCAGGGTCAGATCCTCGAGCAGCGGCTTGCCTTCGTAGAACGGCCGCACCGTCGATTCGTCGACGCGCGGGCTGATCACCAGGTCCTTGATCTTGAAGTTCTGCAGGTAGCGCCCCGACACCAGGCGGACCTCGCCGCCCAGCTCGAACCCGTCGTCGACGTTGCCGCCGAGATCGAGGTCGAACGTCAGGTCGTCGACCTCGAAGGTGCCGGCGCTGCGATACTGGAGCCGCTCGCCGTGCAGCGGCAGGTCGAACTCGCCGGGCTTGAACGGGATCAGGTTGGTGAACTCGACCCGCCCCGCGCGCACGCCCGACGCGCCGATCACCAGCACGCCCTGGTCGTCCAGCACCACCCGCACGTTGTGCAGGATGACGCCGTCGTTGCTGATCTCGACGATGCCGCTCTGCACCTGCACCTCGGTCCCGAGGTCGCGCAGGCGGAAATCGATGGCGCCCAGGTCGAGTCGCCCGCGAATCTCCGGCTGGCGCAGGGTGCCGCGCACCCGGGCCCGCACGTGCGCCTTGCCTTGCGGCTCCAGCACCGCGTCGGGCGCGGCGAACGCCAGCAGGCGCGCGCTGACGTCGCCGTCGACGTCGGCCTGGATGTTCTCGGGCGCGAACCCCGGCCCCAGCGTGGCGCGGCCCCCGAGGCGCATCGTGGCGCCGTCGACGGTGATGGCGAGGTCCTGGACCGCGACCCCGCCCTGGTCCAGGGCGAACTTGCCCGATCCGATCACGACGTCGCGGTCGAAGTCCTTCGGCCGCAGGCGGACGGCGTTGGCGATCGCCATCTCGCCGTGCAGGTCGGGCTTGTCCAGCGTCCCGCGCGCCGCCAGCTCGACCCGCAGATCGCCGGTCATCCGCTCGAGGGGGCTGGCCGCCCCGAGGAACGGCTGCAGCAGCTCGAGGTCGAGGTGCCCGGACAGGTTGCCGGCCATCGCGCGGCCGTCCAGCCGGCCCGCGACGACCAGATCGCCGCCGTCGGTCTTGAAGTGCGCCTCGTCGAGCAGGACACGATCACCGTTGACGCTGACGTGCAGCGGGCGGGCCGCCTCGACGCGGACGCGCTGCATGGTGGTCTCGCCGTTCGTGCCCTCGACCGCGCGCGCCACCGACAGCCAGAGCTCCGGCAGCAGCAGATCCATCACCAGCGGGCGCGCCGGATCGACGTCGACGCTGACCCGACCGCTGACGATGCCGCGCGCGTCACCGAACGCCACCAGCTCGGGCGCCAGCGTCTCGATCTCGACGCGGCGGAAGTCCAGCTCGGCGTGCGCCAGCACGCCCCCCTTCGGCGCCAGCGCCGCCTGCGTGTCGATGTCGAAGCGATCGAACATCCGCCCGTGGATGGCGACGCCGGGCAGGCGCGCCGGGCCGACGCGCGCCGACGTCAGCGCGAGGTGACCGGATCCGAGCTTCACGCCGCGCACCACGACCTGCTCGACGTTGACGTCGCCGGTCAGCTCGGGGCGGTCGGGGCGCCCGCCCACGTGCAGCTTGGCGCTGGCCAGGCCGCTGACCGGGATGCCGGCGTCAGCGATGCCGGGCAGTCCCGCCAGCGGCAGCTTGTCCAGCACGACGTCCAGGTCGAGATCCTGGTGGGCGAGGGCAACCTTGCCGTGGATGTCGACGGCGCCGCCCGCCTTGCGCCGGATCTGCAGCGTCTTCACGGTCGCGGTCTGTCCCGCCTTCTTGTCGGTCTCGAGCGCGATCTCGACCGGGCCCAGCGCGTAGTCGTCGCCCAGCACGGTGATCGGCGTGCCCGCCGGAATGGTCAGCTGCGCCGCCAGCGCGTCGAGCGGGCCGGTGGCGTCCGCGTGCAGCGACAGGCGGCCGGCGATGTCAGGCCGCCCCGCCAGCATCCCGAGATCGATGTCGTGCAGATCCAGCTTGGCGTCGACGATGGGCGAGGGGAGCGGCTTGCTGGCCCGCTTCTCCCACAGCTTCACGGTCCCGTGCCCGTCGACGCGGCCGCCCATCACCGGCCCGGACAGCTTGTCGAGCCGCAGCGTGCCGCGCTCGAGGCCGAACTTGGCGACCAGCTCGGGCAGCTTGCGGCCGGCCGCGCTCAGGCCCACCACGTCGGCGTTGCCCGTCAGGCGCGGATCGTCGAAGGTGCCGTCCGCCTTCGCGTCGATGCGTGCGCTCTTGGCGATGGGCGGCAGGCCCATCTCGTCGAGCAGCTTGGCCAGGTCCGCCGCCACGACGGCCAGCCCCAGATCCAGCAGCTGCTTGTCCAGGTTCACCGACCCCTTGGCGGTCGCGCTCGCGCCCGTGACCGATACCGTCAGGCCGTCCGTCTTCACGCGATCCGCCCCCAGCTGGGCGTTGCCGGCGATCCGCACCTCGCGCGGCAGGCCGCCCCCAGGCTTGGCGCGCGTGAACTTCAGGTCGACGCGCGGCAGGCGCGCCGACTTGTGCGCGAGATCGGCCCGCGCGTCGATCCGCCCCTGCAGCCGCCCGGCCGCCATCGCGCGCAGCTCGGGCGGCACGTAGCTCTCGGTGTGGAAATCGGTGAACGCCAGGTTGGCGTCGAGCGACAGCGTGGTCGTGTCCAGCTTCGCCCCGAGCGCCAGGCTGCCGCCGCCCGGCGCGCCCAGCCCGAAGTCCTTGACGTCGACCTTGCCGGCACCGGCGTCGAAGCCGAGGTCGAAGCCGACGCCGAGCGCGCGGTAGGTGTCGTACTTGGCGTCCAGGCCCTTGAACGACGCCTTCACCTTCAGCGCGGCGAACGTGTCGTTCAGATCGGCGGTGATCGCGGCGCCGTCTCCCGAGATCGTCAGGCCGTCGATCTTCAGGCCGCCGCCGGCGACGACGGCGGTCAGCGCGTCGCCCGCCTGGGTGAACCCCGCGTGCAGCTTGATGCCCGGGACCGACTTTTCGCCGTAGATGCCGGTGAAGGAACCCTTGCCGACCAGCTTGGTCCGGCCCGTGTCGGCCTCGGTCAGGTCCAGGAAGATGTCGTCGGACCACTCGGGCGTCGTGGCGACGCGGGCGATGTCGACGCGATCGAACGGCAGCACGAAGTCGTCCATGATGCGCAGCCAGCCGCCGCCCGTCGCCAGCACCGGCCCGGCATCGAAACCGAACGTCGGGTGCTCGGGATCGGTGCCGTCCTGCTTCAGCGAGGCGCGCGCGTGGGCGTGCCGCAGCTCTAGCCCCCACGATCCCGGGAAATCGAAGATCGCATTCAGGTCGCCCAGCTCGGCCCCGACGATCTCGAAGAACGACCCCGGCCCTTTCGGCTTCGTCCCGGGCGGCGGCGGGGGCGGCTCCTTCTTGGGCGCCAGCGCGGCGAGGAAGCCGATCCCCTCGCTGTTCTTCATCGCCGCGAAGCGCCACAGTGCCACCGGAACGCGCAGGTCGTGGATCGAGAAGCTGCCGCGGGCGACCAGCGTCCGCAGCTTCACCTTGCAGTCCAGGTGGGGGACGTCCAGCACGACCGTCCCCTCCGGATCGACGATCTGCAGGCCGTCGACGGAGATCGGCGACGGCTCGTCCGTGGCCAGGTCGACCAGCGCGCGCAGCCGCCAGTTGACGCCGCCGATGTGCATCTTCCCCTTGTTCTCGGGCAGCGAGTTTTCGATCAACCGCCCCAGCCGCGACCCCTGCAAGATGATCGATGCCGCGAAGACCGCGAGCGCAATCGTCCCCACGAGGCCGAGGCCGGTGATCCGAGTCACCCGGACGAGACGGGATCGCGCCAAAGGACCATCATTGTGGCACGAAGTCATGGGGGTCGGGTCGCTGCCGGCGGTGCCGAATGGGTGACGGGTACCCGGCGGTACATGTGAGGTTGCGTGCTATACGAGCGGCGGGCTGTGTCGTCCGGATTGCGATCTGCGACGCCGCGGCCCACGCCAATGTTCACCGCTGAAGGCACGGGGGGCGCCAAGCCCAGCCTCTACATCATCGACGCTCTGAACTTTTTGTTCCGGGCATTCCACGCGCTGCCTCCGCTCAAGACGACGAAGGGGACGCAGACGGGCGCCATCTACGGCCTCTGCCAGATGATCCTGAAGATCGAGCGCGAGCAGAAGCCGACGCACCTGTGCGTGGTCTACGACGCCAGCGGAGGCGACGACTTTCGCCGCGTGCTTTACGCAGACTACAAGGCGCACCGGCCGCCGATGCCGCCCGAGCTGGCCGATCAGCTCGGGATGGTGAGGCACGTCATCGATGCGTTCGGGCTGGCGCAGCTGGAGGTGCCCGGCTTCGAGGCGGACGACATCATCGCGTCGCTGACGCGCGTCGCGGGCGCGGCCGGCATGAACGTCGTCATCTGCTCGTCGGACAAGGACCTGACCCAGCTCTGCACGGAGGACGGCAGCGTCGCGGTGCTGGACACCATGAAGAACCGGCGCGTCGGCCCGGCCGAGGTGCGCGAGAAGTTCGGCGTCGGACCGGAGCGCGTGGGCGACGTCCTGGCGCTGATGGGCGACCACATCGACAACGTGCCGGGCGTCGCCGGCATCGGCCCCAAGACCGCGGCCGAGCTGATCAACAAGTTCGGATCTCTGGACGCGCTGCTGGCGGCGGCCGCCGCGGGCGGGGTGCCGGGCAAGCGCGGCGTCGCGATCAACGAGGCGCGCGAATCCGTCCGCGTGTCGCGCGAGCTGGTGCGGCTGCGCGACGACGCGCCGCTGCCGAAGCCGCTGGAGGCGTTGCACCGGATCGATCCCGACAAGCAGCGGCTGCGCGCGCTGTTCACGGAGCTGGAGTTCTCGCGCCTGGCGGACCAGCTGTCGCCCTCGGGCGCGGCGGCGATCGCGCCCCACGCGGAGAAGACGCCGGCGCCGCTGCCGGTGGCGGCCGTGCCCGAGGCGATCGCGCCGGTCCTGCCGCCACCGCCGGTCGCGCCGATCACGAAGCGCGCCGATCTGGAGGCCGTCGCCGCCGAGATCCGGACCGCCGGCGCGTTCGGCGTGGCGGCGCTGTACGACGGTCCGTCGGCCGTGCGCTCCGATCTGGTCGGCCTGGGCCTGGCGTGGGATCGCGTGGGGGAGCGCGGGGTCTCCCCGCGCGAGCCCGTCGCGGGGGGGGCGGGACCCTCTGAGGGTCCCGCGATCAGTGTCCGCCGCGCCTACGTGCCGCTCTGCCACCGCTACCTGGGCGCGCCCACCTGCCTGCCCGAGGCCGAGGCGCTGGCGGTGCTGGCGCCGTTGCTGGCGTCCCCGGAGATCGCGAAGCACGTGCACGACGCCAAGACGCTGGAGGTGCTGCTGCTGCGGCGTGGGCTGAAGCTGGCCGGCGTCGCGTCGGATTCGATGCTGGCGGCGTACCTGCTGGACGCGTCACGCACGCGCTACGACCTGGACGTCATCAGCGGGACGGAAGGCATCCTGCCGACGGCCAGCCGGGGAAGCTGGATGGGGACCGGCGCCAAGGAGATCCCGGGCGCGGACATCTCAGTCGAGGAGGTGGGGGCGCGGCTGGGCGCCGAGGCGGCGGCGTCGCTGGGCCTCGCGGCGCCGCAGGCCGCTAAGATCGAGAAGGCCGGCCTGAATGGGCTCTACCGCGACATGGAGTTGCCGCTCGCGCACGTGCTCGCGCACATCGAGCTGCGGGGCATCCAGCTGGACACCGACAAGCTGCGCGAGATCGGCCTCGAGGTCGGCAAGCAGCTCGCCGCGCTGGAGACGGAGATCCACGGGCTGGCCGGCCTGACGTTCAACATCAATTCCCCCAAGCAGCTGGCCGACGTGCTGTTCGGCAAGCTGTCGCTGCCGGTCGTGCGCAAGACCAAGACCGGTCCGTCGACCGACGCCGACACGCTGGAGGAGCTGGCCGCGCTTCACCCGGTCCCGGCGAAGATCGTCGACTACCGCGTGCTGTCGAAGCTGAAGGGGACGTACATCGACGCGCTGCCCGCCCTGGTCAACCCGGCCACCGGCCGCCTGCACACGTCCTTCAACCAGGCGGTCGCCGCCACCGGGCGGCTGTCGTCGAGCAACCCGAACCTGCAGAACATCCCGATCCGCAGCGAGGTCGGCCGGCGCATCCGGCAAGCGTTCGTCGCCAAGCCCGCGCACGTGCTGGTGTCCGCCGACTATTCGCAGATCGAGTTGCGCATCCTCGCGCACTTCTCGCAGGATCCCGCGTTCCTCGACGCGTTCCGCTCGGGTGAGGACATTCACCAGCGCACGGCCGCCGAAGTGTTCGGCGTCCCGCCCGCGTCCGTGACGCCCGAGCACCGGCGCATCGCCAAGGCGATCAACTTCGGCCTGTCGTACGGCCAGAGCGACTTCGGGCTGGCACAGGTGCTGCGGATCCCGCGCGCCCAGGCGCGCAGCTACATCCAGAACTACTTCGAACGCTACGCCGGCGTCCGCGCGTACATGGAGCGCAGCATCGCCGAGGCGCGCGCCAACGCCGAGGTCGTGACGCTGCTCGGGCGGCGCCGGCCGCTGCCGGAGATCCGCGCCACCCGCCCCCAGGACCGCGCCTACGCCGAGCGGATCGCGCGCAACACGCCGATTCAGGGGTCGGCGGCCGACCTCTTGAAGGTCGCGATGATCCGCGTCGATCGGGCGATCGAGGCGGGGAGCGCGCCGGTCCCGGAGGCCGACCTTCTGCTGACCGTCCACGACGAGCTGGTCTTCGAGGTGCCGTCCGCCCGCAGCGCAGAGTTCAA